>NZ_CDRSTZ010000084.1:0-5227 GCF_977052095.1 Senegalimassilia sp. | reverse complement strand
GTCGCGCTCGCGGAGGGCGCTTTTCTATGCGCGCGAGCGGCCGCGGAGGCCGGCAGGGCCCGCGGGGGGATCCGGTCCCCCCGCGGGCCCTTCTGCGTTATGGGTATGTGCGCGCGCAAACGACCCTCTCTCGCGTTTGAGGCGCTGGTATTTGCGTACGGCGCCTCTCTGTGGCTCGTGTCGTGAGTGCTGCAAGGCTCCGCCGGCGTGCTGGGGGTGCGGCAGACGGGCGCGTCGAATCTCCTCTCGTTTATTACCTGGCTATTTTCCGCTATCTTTTTCTAGGCTATTGGGCGTTGGGGGGCTGCTGCTCATGAGTGTATCTTGTGCTTGAGTCTTAGCCTAACGCTGCCGCATTGCTTTTCGTGTGTTTGCGTGGGGCTGAAGGCGTTCTGACCAAGATGTTGTCGTAGCTATTCATTTTTATCTCTCTACTTCTTCTTGTTGAATCTGCTGGGTTGATTCAGGCGATGGTTGCTATTGGTATTATGGAAAGAGCTACTTTGCTACTGCTTGCATTTCGATTACGAGAAGAGGTTGGGCTATGACATGCGTTTCTAGCTCAATGGACAAGACGGTTGAGGTCCTTGTCCAGGGTAGGGCTGCTCTTTATCCTACTGAAACCGTTTATGGCGTTGGCGTTGCTGTTCGTTATGCCGCCGATCCTTCGATTATCTACGATATAAAGCATCGTGAACATCGTAAGCCGATCGCGTGGCTTGTTGGCGATCTGAAGGACCTCGATGTTTATGGCAAGCATGTTCCCGAGTTTGCTCGAGTGCTTGCTCGTACGTTTTGGCCAGGTCCTCTTACGCTAATTGTGAATGCCAGCGATAAGGTTCCTCAAGCTTTTCAATCTCCTGCAGGTACTATTGGGCTGCGTATGCCTAATAATGATACGGCACTTCAGCTCATTGCTCATGTTGGGTGTCCCTTGGCTACCAGTTCAGCTAATGTAAGTGGAAACAAAGCTCAATGCAGCTTTGATCTTGTTGATGATGCGATCAAATCATCAGTTGGTGCCTGTTTGGCTGATGTTTCCGATACTGCAAAGAGTGGAGTTGCTTCGACTGTTGTAGATTGCACGGGCGATCATCCGGTGATGGTTCGCACTGGCGCCATCACGATTTCCGATATTCAGGCTTTGTCGTAACGGTCGGGAGAAGTCGTTCGGTTTCCTAACTTGTTGCGATATAGGGTGTAACATCGCACTATTGTTTCTTGCTAAGGAAGGCTATGGATATGAAAATCAGCATTGCAAGCGATCATGCCGGTTTTGATCAAAAGCAGCAGCTTGCTGCGTTTTTGCGCGAGCAGGGTCATGAAGTCTTCGATCGCGGCCCTGAAAACGACGATCGAGTCGATTATCCCGACTACGCTGAGCTTGTGGCCCACGATGTTGTCGATGACGTAGCTGAGCGAGGCGTTCTTGTTTGCGGCACGGGCATTGGTATGGCCATTGCAGCGAACAAGGTTGATGGAATTAGGGCTGCGAACATTGTTTCGCCGGCTTTTGCTGCACTTTGCCGCGAGCATAACGATGCAAACGTCATTACGCTTTCGGGGCGTTTTGTCGACTTGTCTGCAAATAAAGAGATTCTTAAAACGTTCCTGTCTACTGATTTTGGTGGTGGACGTCATGCTGGGCGTGTTGAGAAGATTATGGCGCTGGAATCGAAGTAAGCAATTCGATATACGCATTCTCGCGAAAGCCGGTTGAACCGGCTTTCGCTGTATTATAGCCAACAGGCGGCTTACGTGTCCGCAGCTGCCCATCCCCACTCGCCTGTTATCTATTGCCGGTTGGTTTCCGCAATGTGTGGTGGTCGTGAGTCTGTTGGGCATGTGATAGAGTACAAGGCGTAACGAATGTCGAAGAAAGGGTTACATCATGGCAATTGAGCACGTGAAACAAACCGACCCGGAAGTGGCTGCCGCGTTAGGTCAGGAGCTGTCTCGTCAGCGTTCATCCGTTGAGCTTATCGCGTCTGAGAACTTCACGTCGCGTGCTGTGATGGAGGCAATGGGCAGCGTTCTTACGAACAAGTACGCAGAAGGCCTGCCGGGCAAGCGCTATTATGGCGGTTGCGAGAAGGTTGATATTGTCGAGAATCTTGCGCGTGATCGTGCTTGCGAGCTGTATGGCGCTAAGTTTGCGAACGTTCAGCCTCATTCCGGCGCAAATGCCAACCTTGCCGCATATTTCGCCACCGTTAAGCCTGGCGACACTATTATGGGTATGAGCTTGGACAACGGCGGTCACCTTACTCATGGCAGCCCTGCAAACTTCTCCGGAAAGCTGTATAACGTCGTGTCTTACGGCGTTGATCCGGAAACTGAAACCATCAACTACGACGAGATGGAAAAGCTGGCGAAAGAGCATCAGCCGAAGATCATCGTTGGCGGAGCTTCTGCCTATCCGCGCATCATCGATTTCGAGCGTATGGCCGAAATCGCCCATGAGGTGGGGGCCTACCTGATGGTCGACATGGCGCACATTGCCGGTCTTGTTGCGACTGGCGCTCACCCGTCTCCGGTTCCGTACGCTGATATTGTTACGTCCACCAGCCACAAGACGCTGCGTGGCCCGCGCGGCGGCTTTATCCTTACGAATAACGAAGAGCTGTTCAAGAAAATCAACTCCGCCGTGTTCCCTGGCAGCCAGGGTGGCCCGCTTATGCATGTTATTGCCGGCAAGGCGGTTGCATTCGGTGAGGCGCTTAAGCCTTCGTTCAAGGAGTACATCGACCATGTGGTGGAAAATGCCGCCGCAATGGGTCAGGGCATGACTGATGGTGGTTTGCGCCTGGTGTCTGGCGGCACGGACAATCATTTGTGCCTTGTTGACCTGACGCCTGCGGACGTGACCGGTAAGGACGCCGAGAAGCTGCTGGAAAGCGTTGGCCTGACGGTGAACAAGAACACCATCCCGAATGAGCAGCGCAGCCCGTTTGTGGCCAGCGGCATTCGCGTTGGTAGCGCGGCTGCAACCACGCGTGGTTTCACGAAGGAAGATTTCTACGAGGTTGGCCAGTGCATCGCTGCAACGGTGTTTAACGCCGGCAACGAAGCCAAGCTTGCCGATGTTAAGAAGAAGATCGACGCTATGCTGGAAGCCCATCCGCTGTATCCGGGCTTGGAATACTAAATCCGAACCAGGTAGTGTAGACTAACGGCCGGGCGGGAAACATCCCCGCTCGGCCGTTTCTTTGTATGTGAAGGGGTTGGTATGAGCGAGTTGAAAGACCACCGCCCAAGCTGGGACGAATATTTCATGACGCTTGCGAATGAGGTTGCCACGCGCACGACATGCCTGCGTCGAGCGGTGGGCGCCATCATCGTGAAAGATCGTCGCATTTTGGCAACGGGGTACAACGGCGTTCCAACCGGACTTGCCCATTGTGCGGAAACGGGTTGCTTGCGGCAACAACTAGGCGTGCCCAGTGGGCAGCGGCACGAGATTTGTCGCGGTCTTCACGCGGAGCAGAACGCCATTATCCAGGCGGCTCGCTATGGCATCAACATCACGGGCGCATCTATTTACATCACCACGCAGCCTTGCGTGGTGTGCGCGAAAATGCTCATTAATGCCGACATTGAGGAAATCATTTACGCGAACCCCTATCCTGATGAATTGGCAATGTCCATGCTGTCTGAATCTGGCATAAAACTACGCGTTTACGATGGTCCAATCGGAAATGATGCAAATGCATAAAAATCGACAAACAAGGCCATTCTGTGAATATCTAAAAAAGTAGAACAGGGTAAATAGCTGGGAAAATCGAATAAATGAGAGCCGTTTGCCAGCGTTTTGTGGCGATTGCGGGGTTTAGCGGGGGCTTTCAAGAATCTACGTTATCATACGCGTTGGTTTTCTATGCGGGAATTGTGATTGACGAAAGGTTTGGGTGAAACGCGGGCCATGGTAGCAGCCATCGTAATCGGCGTCATAGCTGGCTTCATTGGCTTTCTTCCGCTGTTTGCGTCGCTGCGTTTAGCCCGGAAGCATCCTTCGGTGTCGGTCGCCAACGCTGCGTTGTACGGCTTGGGGGGCACGTTTGTGTCGCTTGTAGTCGTGGCGGTGGCTTTGATCGTGTGCGCTCTTGTGGCGCGTCCGCAGGTTCTTCCCTTTGGCATGGCCGAGATCGTTTCGCTTATCGTTTGCACCGCAGTGTACGTGTGGCGTAAAAACGTAGCACGGTAATGTAGGGTTCGTCACTGGAAAGGCTGGGATGATCTGAGATGGGCGAAGCGCTCAATAAGTTCGTCGAAGAGGCACGGCACCTCTCCGAAACGTTCGATTCCCACACCGTATTCTCGATCGGTGGATGGGACATCAGCCAGTACACGCTGTACATGTTCTTCATTTTGGCGTTGGTACTGATGGTGGTTCTGATTGGAGGCCGCAAGCTTCAGCTGGTCCCGAAGAACAAGTTCCTCAACACGGTCGAGTATGGCTATGACTTCGTGAACACGAGCATTGGCCAGGACGTTATCGGTGAGGGTTTCAAGAAGCACATCCCGTTTTTGTGCACGCTGTTCTTCTTCATCCTCATCGCTAACGTTGTTGGCTTGATTCCTGGTGCGAAGGCCACCACGGGCACCATCTCCATCACGTGGGCGCTGGCTGCCATCTCGTTCGTGTACTTCAACTTCTACGGTCTGAAGACGCTGGGCGTGTTCGGTTACATCAAAAGCCTTGTGCCTTCTGGTGTTCCCGGCCCCATGGTCCCGGTCATCTGGGTGCTCGAGTTCTTCTCCATGGTCATCCGCGTGCTGACGCTGGCCGTTCGTCTTTACGGCAACATGCTGGCCGGTCATATGGTCCTGGCCGTGTTCTCTCTGGCAACCACCGTGTTTTTGCAGCAGGCTGTTTTCAGCATGGACTTCGTTACCGCGCTGCCTGCAGTTGCATGGTTCGTTCTGCTGGTTCTCATGTATGCCATGGAATGCCTGGTTGCGTTCCTGCAAGCATACGTGTTCACCATTCTGTCCGCTTCCTACATCGGCATGGCGGTTCATCCCCACTGATGCGCGGACCGGCGGCGCAAGCTGCCACCAGTACTGTTTGGCACCACAGCTGACATAGGTAGATCAGCTTGGGCATATAGGCATGAGCACGGAGAAGGCTCCGGGTTCAACGAAGGAGGTAATTATGGAAATCACGCTCGCTGCGCTGAAGGTCGTCGGCTATGGCCTCGCCGCCATCGGCCCCGGCATCGGCATC
>NZ_CDRSTZ010000083.1:0-2181 GCF_977052095.1 Senegalimassilia sp. | reverse complement strand
GCCGTTCACCAAGGATCCGGACAAGGAGCCGTTCACCAAGGGCACCGACAAGATGGAGAAGGAAGACTTCCAGAAGGGTCTGACCATGCTGTACGAGAAGTTTGGTTGGGATTCCGAGAAGGGTTGCCCGACGGCCGACTGCCTGGACTACTACGGCATGGACGACGTCAAGGCCGAGCTGCAGAGCCTGAACCTGCTGCCGTAAACGCTAAGCTGGCAAGCTAGACCGGCAAAGCAAGCCTGAATCGCAAACGCCCCCCGTTGCGCAGACAGCGGGGGGCGTTTTTGCGCTCTAGAGCGACTCCGGAATACGGGCGTCTGCGGTTGCGGAATGAGGAGCACGTCCGCACTCCGCCGTTTTCCCAAGTCGGCCGGTATGAGTCAGGGGGAAACGATCTCGCTATCCCAAAGGCTGACGCGAATTCCAGGAGACGCCCTATTTGCGGGAACGCAAGAAGAGAAGATGCAAAAACGGGCGGAATGACATCCTTTCGCAAAAATGCGCCCCCGAGCGGTTTCGCTCGGGGGCGCATTGCGTTACCTATGGCTATGCGTTAGGCCCTCATCAGGCGCTACACGTCGGCGGGGCGCTCCACCGCATCGTATTCGGCCAGCGATGCCGCATAGCCGGACTCGAGGTACTGCGTGGAATAGTAGTACACGTCGCCGTTGGACGCCTCGGTGCGCTCGATGTCCGGATAGTTACCGGAATCACGAACCGCCTGCCACGTTTCCTCGACCTGCTCGTCGGTCATGCGGAAGGGCGGGTTCTTCAGGCACTCGGCGGCATAAGGGCGCGGGTACACGCGCGAATCCTCCCGCACGCACTCGACGAACGTGACCACCGGGTTGTCCTCGGCGGCCAGGAACGCCCAGCGCGCATAATTGTCGGTCATGAGCGTTTCATCGTACAGGTAATAGCTGTGCATGCCCACGAGCGCCTTGATGCGGTTGCACTTGATCTCCTTGCGCACGGGCACAGCGTTCTCGTCCTCCACGAGCACCCATTCGCCCTCGATCTGCTCAAGACGGTAGCCTTCGGGAATGCGCAGGCCGGCGAAGGGGCTCCTGTCGTCCTCGGCAGGCTGCTCATCTTCGGCAGCTTGTCCGTTGCCACCCGCGTTATCGGAGGAAGCCGGGACGGGCTCGGACGTTGCGGGCGCTGCGGCGACGGCGGCGCTTTCGGCGGCTTCCGCAGCGTTGCCGGACTGCGTGGAGGCATCGACGCCCGCAGCGGATTCGACTTCAACGGAATCCCCAACGGCTTCCGGCGCCTTATCGGCGGCCTCGGCCGCCTTCGCCTTGTTGTCGGCCTCGATCTGCGCCAAGCGGCGGTTCGGGATCTTCGGGGGCACGCCCACCGCACGGGTGGCAGAACGCACCGCGGCGGCCTTCGCGCGCTCGGCGGCGCGCTCGGCCTCGATTTCTTCCTTGTGCTCGGCCAGGTAGTCCTCAAGCCATTCGTACACGAACATCTCGAAGTCGTCAGGCGTCATATGATCGGGCACCAGGCCGATCTCGGCCCAGCGATCGGGCGTCACCAAGTGGCTGTCCGCCGATTGTTTGCGCACGTCATCGAACACATCGGCAAGCGCGTTATTCTCGGCCAGCTCGCGTGCGGCCGCAAGCTCCTCCTCCGTGGGCTCGTCGGCCGCTTCCCCTTCAGGTGCCTCATCGACGCCGGCTGCGGCAGCTTCCGCGTTCCCAGCGGCTGCGACGCCCTGGTCGGCGGCAACCTCCCCCACCGCCGATTCCGCGTCTTCCGAAACGATATCCTGGCCCAGAGACTCCCCGGCCGTCTTCATCTGCTCGCTCATTTCGCCTCGCCGGCCTTCTGCTTCGCGATGGCCTCGTTAACCCTCATCTCGACGCGCGTGTCGCGCAGGCTGCAATGCTCGCACATCAAGCACGCCACCGACATCTCGTCGCAGGGCAGCTTCTCGTCCATCTCCGCGAGCGACATACCGCAACGGTACATCCAGTCGCCCACCAGGCCGCGCACGGCCTCGATGGCGAACAGGGTGGTATGCCCCTTGCCCGTCGGCACGCCGTCGACCGCAAGCTCCACGTCCTTGGGCGTCAGCTCCAACGCCTGCGAGAACGTCTTGCCCTCGATCATGGAGCAGATGGCGCTTGCGCAACCGGTCATGGCCAGGCACCCGCGGCTCTTGAAGCCCACCT
>NZ_CDRSTZ010000082.1:0-2492 GCF_977052095.1 Senegalimassilia sp. | reverse complement strand
GCTTCTATGCTCTCGCCCGCGCTTGTGGCGATGCAAAACGAGCTGCACACCACCGCCACCGAAATCGGCAACACGCAGACGGTGTCCTTCACGGCCGCTGCGCTGTTCTCGCTGTTCCTTCCCCGCCTGGCCGACATCGTAGGCCGCAAGAAGGTGCTCAGCGGCATGCTTCTGATCACCGCCATCGGCTGCATTGTGAGCGCCGCCGCGCAAGACGTGACCATGCTCATGGTGGGCCGCATCATGCAAGGCGTTGCCGGCCCGGTTGTGCCTATGTGCCTTATCATGCTGCACACCCAGGTCACCGAAGAAGCGCGCTACACCAAGCTCATGGCCATCCTGACCTCGGTCAATGGCGGCATCGCGGGCGTTGACGCCATTCTGGGCGGCTGGCTTGCCGGCAACTTCGGCTTCCGCTCGGTGTTTATTTGTATGGACATCGTTGCCGTGCTCGCCGTGGTGCTCGTGTGGTTCTGCTCGAAGGAAAGCAAGGCCGAAGGCTCGCTGAAGATGGACTGGGCCGGCGTGGTTACGCTCGGCATCGCGTTTCTTTCCGCCTACTTGGCCATCAACGAGATTCAGAAGCTGGCCAAAGCCGACTTCGTGATGGTGGCCGTGCTAGTGGCAGTTGCCGCCGTATTCTTCGTGGTGTTCTGGAACATTGAGAAGAAAAGGACGCCCCCATGGTGTCTACCCGCTATTTGAGGCAGCGCCGCACGTGGGGCCTGCTGCTTACCACGCTGCTCACCATGACCGGCGTGTTCGCCATTATGAACGGCGTCGTGCCCGCTATCGCGCAAGACGAAGCCTGCGGCGTTGCCATGGGCGCCGACGTGGTGAGTTTCGCCACGCTCACCCCGTATGCGCTGCTCGGCCTGTGCTTCGGCCCCGTTGCCGGCGTTCTGGCCAGCAAGTTCGGCTACCACGCCGTGCTGCGCGCGGGCCTTGTGGTGTCCATTTTGGGCGCGCTGTTCGGCATTTTCGTCGCGCACAACACGAGCATCGCCATGCTTGTCGTGATTTCGGTCGTGCTGGGCATTTCCTATGCCGGCACCGCGAACATCATGCTGAACGGTTTGGGTATCGTGCTTTCCCCGAAAGACAACACGGGCTACCTGCCGGGCATGAACGCAGGCGCATTCAACCTGGGCGCAGGCCTTTCTTTCGCCGTGCTGTACGCCGCTATGGACGCCTACGCCGCGCAGGCGGGCGCCGCCGGCGGCTATGCTGCCGCCATGGTCATGGGCGCCGTGCTTTTGGCATGCGCACTGGCGACTTCGTTCCTTATTCCTAAGGCCGACGAAGCCGACAACAGCTAAGCTGGGGTAAGCCAAACGCAATGGCGGGGCAGGTGCCGAATTCCATCGCGCGCCTGCCCCGCCAGCGTTGCGGCAAACCCTTCTATCCCCGCATTCGCGGGTGCGCGCCCGAATCACCGCGCGCCCGAAACGCGAGCCCAAGGCAGAGACCCATGCGTGTTCTTTGCCGAGCCCGCTGCAAAGCATAGCGGCTTCGGCAAAGTACGACCCGACCCAGCAGACGACAACCATTCCGGAGGATTGCTATGAGCAAAGTCATCGTGTTCGGAAGCTTGAATATGGATTTGTCCATCGAGAGCGACCACATGCCCAATTTGGGCGAAACCATTATCGGTCGCGGATTCATCACCAACCCCGGCGGCAAGGGCGCAAACCAGGCCGTCGCTGCGGCGAAAATGGGCGCCGCGGTGTGCATGCTGGGTGCCGTGGGCGCTGACGCATTCGGCGATCAGATGATTGCAGGCCTCGCCGAGCACGGCGTGACGTGCGAATACATCACGCGCTCAGAAAGCTGCCCAACAGGCGTGGCCATTATCACACGCGTATGCGGAGACAACTTCATCACCATTGACGCAGGAGCAAACGCAAGCACGCGCATCGACGCGGTGCGACGCGCGCTCGACGAAGTGGCCGAACCGGGCGACGTGTTCTTGGCTCAGCTGGAATGCGACTACGAAACCACCTGGGCCGCGCTTGCCGAAGCGTGCAAACGAGGCCTATACGTGGCAATAAACCCCGCCCCCGCGCATGAGATCCCCGAAGCCGTGCTGCCCTGCCTGGATTTGGTGGTGGTGAACGAGGGCGAATGCGAGATGATGACGGGCATCTACCCCGCCGATGCGACGAGCGCCCGCGCCGCCGCCGGCAAACTGAAAGAAAGCGGCGTGGGCTGCGTTGCCATTACGCTGGGAGCGCGCGGATCGATGGTATTTTGCGGCAATGAAACTATTGAATCGGCGCCGCCGAAGACGCGCGCAATCGATACCACCTGCGCAGGCGACACCTATATCGGTGCGATGGTCGCAGGGTACGCACGTGGCCTGTCGCTTGCCGATTCAGTAGCGCTCGCCACGAAAGCAAGCGCCATGGCCACCACGAAGGTAGGCGCCCAGCAATCCATCCCCACGCTCGCCGAGGTCGAGTAACTCAGGGTCTCAGTAAGCGAAACCTGTT
>NZ_CDRSTZ010000081.1:0-2516 GCF_977052095.1 Senegalimassilia sp. | reverse complement strand
GAACACCTCGGTAGGCGCCAGGTCCACCTTCAGGTCCTTCAGGAACTCGCGCGAATCGTGCGTCTCGTCCTGCCAGTCCACCATCTCGCGCAGCCAGGCCAGCTGCTTGTCCATGGCGTCGTTGCTGCCGCGGCCGCCCTTTTCCTTGTAGCGCCAGTGCGCCGCCACGCCGTACTCGCTTTGGCGGTGCATCTCTTCCGTGCGGATCTGCACCTCAAGCGGGCGGCCCGCCGGGCCGATAACCGTGGTGTGCAGGCTTTGGTACATGTTGAACTTCGGCATGGCTATGTAGTCTTTGAACCGCCCGGGCATGGGGTGCCACAGCGTGTGCACCGCGCCCAGCGCCGAGTAGCAGTCCTTCACCGATTTCACGATGATGCGCACGGCAATGAGGTCGTAGATCTCGGAGAAGCCTTTGCCCTTCTTCGCCATTTTCTGGTAGATGCTGTACAGGTGCTTGGGGCGGCCCATGATCTGCGCCTGGATGCCAACTTTGTCCATTTCGCCGCGCAGCACGGAAATGACCTGCTCAAGGTACTCTTCGCGTTCGGCACGGCTTTCGGTGACCATGCGTGAGACCTGCTTGAACTTATTCGGCTCCAGGTAGTAGAAGCTTAGGTCCTCAAGCTCCCATTTGATGGAGTTGATGCCCAAACGATGCGCGATAGGCGCGTAGATTTCCAGCGTCTCGCGCGACTTGAAGATGCGGCGGTCTTCTTTCAGCGCCGCCAGGGTGCGCATGTTGTGCAGGCGGTCGGCCAGCTTGATGACGATGACGCGGATATCCTTGCTCATGGCAACGAACATCTTGCGGATGGTGGCCGCCTGCTCGTCGGTAAGCGTTTCCACCTCGATGCGCGTGATCTTCGTGACGCCGTCAACCAGCTGTGCCACGTGCGGGCCGAACTCCTGCTCCACCAGCTGGCTGGTGACGTCGGTGTCCTCCACCGTGTCGTGCAGCAGCGCCGCGCACAGCGTTTCCACGTCCATGCGCAAATCGGCCAGGATGATGGCCACCTCCACCGGGTGCGCAATGAACGGCTCGCCCGACTTGCGGCACGCACCCTCATGGGCGGCGGCGGCGAACTTGAATGCCTTCGCCAGCTTGTCCTCTTCGGCGTCGGTAAGGTAGCTGCGCGTCATGTCCTGCAGTTCGGCGAAGCGCTGCTCGGGGGTTTTCTCGCCTTTCGGCAGCACTTTCGTGGCCTCAGTGGAGAATGCCTTCTCGGCCACGTGCGGGCGCCCGAGCAGGTTGTCCTCTACCGTTTGACGTGCGGTTTCGGGCGCGGCGCCCAGAAGGTCGCCTTGCTTGTTATTCTGCTTCGTCATGCTGAGCCCCCTTTGCTTGAGCATCGCTGGGAAGGATAGGATGCGACACGCGGCGCTGCAGGTCGGCAGCGTTGCTGCGCATGACCCAGTCGCGGAACGTGTGGAAGATCTCGCGCTCGTCAAGGCCCTCGCGGTAGCGCACGCTGTCGGTGAGCTGCACCTTCGATTGCGTGTCCTTCACGTGGATGGAGCGAACCAGGCCGTCGGGCCCGAACATGGCGTGCGCCTCGATAAGCCCCAGCTCGCGGAACACCGCAACGGCGCACGTAACCGACGAGGTGTTCACGGGAAATATGTCGGTGGACACGTTTTTGGCCAGCTCGGCATCGCTGGTGGTGAAGAACAGCGTGTCGCTGGCGCGCTGCATATCGCGCAGCTTGCGGTACACCTGCGCCAGGCTGTCGTGGCACGGCGTCATGTCGGCCAGGATGCGCTCGTTGAGCGCGCAGTCGTTGCGGCTGAACAGCAGGTGCACGCACGCGGGCTTGCCGTCGCGGCCGGCGCGGCCCGACATCTGGTTGAACTCGATTTCGTTGAACGGCATGTGGTACAGCACCACGTGGCGGATGTTCGGGATGTCCACGCCTTCGCCGAACGCGCTGGTGGCAATGAGCACCAGCAGCGCATCGGTGCGGAACAGCTGCTCGATGCGCTTGCGCTCCGAACGCGACAGGCCGGCGTTGTAGAAGCCGATAAGCGGCGCCACCTGCGGCGCGTGCTTGCGCAGCGCGCGTGCAACGGCCACGGACTGCTCGCGCGAATTCACGAACACCACTGTTTTCTCGCCCGTGGCTACCAGGTTCGCCAGGTAGTTGTCGCGACTGGGCACGTTGCGGCGGTCGTCCAGGCGCAGGTTCGGGCGGTCGGCGGAATCGAACACGCACACGTCGATGGGCAGCTCGCGGCGCACGGCGGCGGCGCACTCGTCGTCGGCCGTGGCGGTAAGCGCCAGCACCGTGGGGTCACCGAGTTTGTGCACAGCCTGGCCGATGGTGGCATATGCGTCGCGCTGACCGGCGCGCGCCAGGCCCACGTGATGCGCTTCGTCGACCACCACAAACCTCACGCGCCCCGACAAGCGGAACGAATCGGCATGCCATGCAAGGAACTCCGGCGTGGTCAGCGCGATGTCCACGCTGCCGTCGGCCAGGCCCGCGAACGCCTGCCGGCGTTCGTCCACCGTGGAT
>NZ_CDRSTZ010000080.1:0-2931 GCF_977052095.1 Senegalimassilia sp. | reverse complement strand
CGAACCCGGGCAAGTTCTACGCGCTGCCGCAGTCCCCGCAGCAGTTCAAGCAGATGCTCATGGTCGGCGGCATCGAGCGCTACTACCAGATCGCCCGCTGCTTCCGCGACGAGGACCTGCGCGCCGATCGTCAGCCGGAATTCACGCAGGTGGACATCGAGATGTCCTTCGTGCAGGAAACCGACGTCATGGACCTGATGGAAGGCGTGTTCCAGGAGGTGCTGTCCGCCGCCGGCGTTGAGCATGAGTTCCCGCTGCAGCGCATGCCGTGGAAAGAAGCCATGGACCGCTTTGGCTGCGACCGTCCCGACGTGCGTTTCGGCATGGAGCTCGTCGAGCTCACCGACATCGTGCGCGGCTGCGGCTTCGGCGTGTTCTCCAAGGCCGTCGAGGCGGGTAACGTCGTGAAGTGCATCAACGCCAAGGGCGCCGGCAATTGGTCGCGCGGCGACATCGAGAAGCTCGCCGACGTGGCTGCCGCTAACGGCGCGAAGGGCATGGCCTGGATCGCCTACACCGACGCCGACACCGAGCTTGCCGGCAAGAGCCCCATCATCAAGTTCCTCGGCGACGAGGTGCACGCTGCCATCAAGCAGGCGGCCGATGTTGCGCCTGGCGATTTGCTGCTGTTCGCGGCCGACACGTATGCCACCGCTTCCGCCGTACTTTCCGCGCTGCGCCTGCACATGGCCGAGGCGCTGGGAATCGAGCGCCCGGGCCATGCGCTGCTGTGGGTCGTGGACTTCCCGATGTTCAAGTACGACGAGGAAGAGAAGAAGTACGCGGCCGAGCATCATCCGTTCACGATGATTCCCGAGGCCGATTGGGACAAGATCGAAACCGATCCGCTGGCATGCTCCAGCTACTCCTATGACATCGTTATGGACGGCTTCGAGATGGGCGGCGGCTCCATCCGTATCCACAACGCCGAGCTGCAGAAGCGCGTTCTGCGCCGCCTGGGCGTGGAAGATGAGCAGATGGAGGAGAAGTTCGGCCACCTCATCCACGCGCTCGAGCTGGGCGCCCCGCCGCACGGCGGCATCGCCCTGGGCCTTGACCGCCTGGTCATGCTGCTGGCTGGCAAGCAGTCCATCCGCGACGTCATCGCGTTCCCGAAGACGTCGAGCGCTTCCGACCCGATGACCGGCGCCCCGAACGCCGTCACCGGCCGCCAGCTCAAGGAAGTCTCTCTGCGCCTTCTTTAGTTTCGTTTGCCTAACGGCAAACGAACTGATTCGACGCTGTGGGCCGCTGTGGCACCCGGCCTTCGCGCGAACCCGAGGACTTGCGTACCAAAGTACGCGGCGCCCTCGCGTTCCCACGAATTCCGGGCACCACAGCGGCCCTCGCTGACTTTGGTGCGACCTGCGGGTTTGAGAGATTGCGGGTCGCTGGTTTTTGTCGCTCGAATGGGACAAAGGGACGGTCCCTTTATCCTGCTCCGCGAACCTATTATGCCTCTCATCAGCCTTTTTCGTCGGCGTTCTTTTCCTGAAAGGATTCTCATGAAAGCTCAACGTCCTTATCCTCGCGCCACCATCACGCCGAAAGGCGAGCATGCGCTGGTTAAGGGGCATCCCTGGGTGTACGAGGCCGAGGTGCTGTTCATGGAGCCTGCGCCCGGGCTTGACGAGGTGCCGAACGGCTGCCTTATCGACGTGGTGAACCGCAAGGGCTCTTACCTGGGCACGGGGCTTTTGTCCCTGCGCAGCAAAATTCGCATCCGCCTTATTACACGCAATGCAAATGATACGTTTGAACAGGCGTTTTGGAAGCGTAAGGTTGCGTGGGCGTGGGAGTACCGCAAAACGGTCATGGGTGAAGATGCCAGCTGCTGCCGCGTGCTGTTCTCGGAAGCCGACGGGTTCCCGGGCATGGTGGTCGACCGCTTCAACGACGTGCTGGTTGCCGAAACGCTTTCCGTGGGCATGGAACAGCTGAAGCCGGTGATCTTCCCGGTGCTGCTTGAAGTGCTCGCCGAGGACGGCGTGGCTATCCGCGGCCTGTACGAGCGCAACGACGTGGCAACCCGCAAGTTGGAGGGCCTTGAGCTGACGGCGGGGTGGTTCGCGGGCACGGCCGGTGAAGCCGGTCAAGCAGGCCTCGATCCGCAGGCTCCCGGCGCACCGGGTACTGAGGATTTCGGTCCCACCGCCACGCAGATCGTGGAGAACGGCGTGCGCTATGAGGTGGATTTCGAAAACGGCCAGAAGACGGGCTTCTTCCTGGACCAGAAGTACAACCGCCGTGCCGTGGCGAAGCTTGCCGCCGGAAAGCACGTGCTCGACTGCTTCACCCACACGGGCAGTTTTGCGCTGAACGCGGCGCATGGCGGCGCGGCCTACGTGAACGCCGTGGACATCTCCGAGCTTGCCGTGGCGCAGGCGCGAAAGAACGCCCAGCTCAACGGCCTGGAAGAGCACATGGACTTTACGGCCGTCAACGTGTTCGACCTGCTGCCGCAGCTTGAGGCGGCCCGCGACCGCACGTACGACTTCATTGTGCTTGACCCACCGGCGTTCACGAAAAGCCGCAAAACCATCGATAGCGCCGCGCGCGGCTACAAGGAAATCAACTACCGCGCTATGAAGCTGCTGCCTCGCGGCGGGTATCTGGCCACGTGCAGCTGCAGCCACTTTATGGACACGGAACGCTTCAAGCGCGTGGTGTCGTCGGCTGCGCACGACGCTGGCGTGCAGCTGCGCCAGATCGAGGAACGCCAACAAGCGCCCGATCATCCCATCGTATGGGGCATCCCTGAAACCGACTACCTGAAGTTCTTCATCTTCCAAGTGGTATAACGTTTCGCCGGCCTGCCGGCCGGCGAACTGACTCGACGCTGTGGGCCGCTGTGGCACCCGGCCTTCGCGCGAACCCGAGGACTTGCGTACCGAAGTACGCGGCTCCCAGCTCAGCTGGGCGCGCCCGCTC
>NZ_CDRSTZ010000079.1:0-3168 GCF_977052095.1 Senegalimassilia sp. | reverse complement strand
CTGTCTTCTCTGGACGGCGCCAAGGCGACGGCCATCCAGATCGAAGGTGTGCAGCACGAGTTCACCACGGCCGAGGGCGTCATCGAGGATATCACCGATATCGTCCTGAACGTCAAGGGCCTGGTCTTCTCGGCTCTGAGCGATGACATCGAAGAGGCTACGGCGCATGTGTCCGCCGAGGGTCCCTGCGTTGTCACCGGTGCGGACCTGCAGGTTCCCACCGAGTTCACGCTGATCAATCCCGAGCATGTTATTGCCACGGTTGCCGACGGCGGCCAGCTTGACATGACGGTGCGCATCGGCGTGGGCCGCGGTTACGTGTCTGCTGAGCGCAACAAGCGCACGGAAGACCCCATCGGCGTCATCCATGTCGACTCGCTGTTCTCCCCGGTTCGTCGTTGCACGATGAACGTCACCGACACCCGCGTGGGTCAGCGCACCGACTACGATAAGCTGGTTCTGGAAGTTGAGACGGACGGCTCCATTGCGCCTATCGACGCAGTCACCCGCGCCGCCAACATCATCAACCAGTACATGGGTGCGTTCCTCAGCCTGACCAGCACCCCCGAAGAGGAAGAGGGCGAAGTGCCGTCCATCTTTGCTCCGGAGGGTCAGGAGTCGAACGCCGAGCTCGACAAGCAGATCGAGGACCTCGACCTGTCTGTCCGCTCGTACAACTGCCTGAAGCGTGCCGGTATCCACTCGGTGCGCCAGCTGGTCGAGTTCTCCGAGAACGACCTGCTGAACATCAGGAACTTTGGTGCGAAGTCCATCGAGGAAGTGAAGGACAAACTCATTTCCATGGACCTCAATTTGAAGCAATAGGAGATACCTACCATGAGGCATAACTACAAGGGCCGCAAGCTGGGCACCGACTTCGCCCACACTAAGGCCATGAAGCGTTCCCTGGTGCAGGCGCTGTTCTTGAACGACCGCATCAAGACCATCGAGTCCCGCGCCAAGGAAATCCGCCCCGATGTTGACAAGATCATCACCTGGGCGAAGAAGGGCGACCTGCACAGCCGTCGTCTTGCCATCGCTGCGCTGGGCAACGACAAGGAGCTCGTGCGCGAGATCTTCGAGAAGGTCGCGCAGGGCATGTTCGCCGATCGTCAGGGTGGCTACACCCGCATCATGAAGCTGGGCAACCGCAAGGGCGACAATGCTCCCATGGTTATCATGGAGCTGTGCACTGAGCCGGTGGCCAAGAAGGCTGAGAAGGCCGCTGCCCCGAAGGCTGCTCCGAAGAAGGTCGAGGCTGTTGAGGAGCCGAAGGCCGAGGAGAAGGCTGAGGAAGCTGCCGAGGCTGCTGCCGAGGAGAAGGCTGAATAAGCTCAGGCTTTCAAGCAAGCTCATTTTGAAAGGACCCTTCGGGGTCCTTTCTTTTTTCAAGCAACTAGGTCGCGTGCGCTAAACCTGACAGGGGACAGGTCGCTTGTCAGGTTTTGAGACTGTGCCATGCTTGTATCGACGAGGGGTAAGAGCCCCTGATACTGCGCGCATGTCGTTATTGGCGAGGTCGAAAGCGCGTGCTATAAGCATCAAGCCTGCGTGCGCTATACTTCGCTTCATGCAATTGCAGACGAGCGCATATATTCCGGGTTCCAGCATCGTTCATACGTGCGACGCGCGCGTGAAGGTGATGCTGCTGTTTGGATTTACCATCTCGCTGTTTTGGGTGGATTCCTGGGTGGGGCAGGGTCTGCTTGCGGCACTGTGCGTTGCGTCGATTTTGCTTGCGCGAATTCCGGTTGTACGGGTGCTTGCCATGGGGATTCCCGTATATGTGTTGGCGGCATTTACAGTGGTGTTCGCATCGATAAACCAGCAGGTGGGGCTTGGACTGGGAGTTTTCTACGGCATCCGCATGATTTTACTGGTGCTGGCAAGTTTGGCGGTGGTGCTTACCACTACGTCTTCGCAGCTGACCGATGCCTTGCAATCGTTTTTGCGGCCGCTTCGCGTGCTGAAAGTCCCCGTTGACGATTTCGCTATGGTGGCCTGCATGGCGTTGCGTTTTATACCTGTGATGGCGCAGGAGCTGTGCGCGGTGCATGACGCCCAGTGGTCGCGCGGTGCTCCGTTTGCGGATGGCAGCCTTCTGAAGCGCCTGTCTGCATGGTCATCGGTGTTCATTCCTCTGTTCGTTGGCATGTTCCGCCGGGCGGATAAACTGTCCGTTGCCATGGATGCGCGCTGCTATGGGCTTGGCGTTAAGCGAAGCGTTTTGCGGCAGCCGCGCATGAACGCTGCTGATGTGGCTTCTATGGTGGGCGGACTCGCGTTCATGGCGGTTGTTGCGGTGTTCCTGTAATGCGGACTTCCGCGCACGAGCCCATTGTGCCGTCCGTCGGAGCGCGGGGGCGCTGCCGCGCACGCGTGGTATCATGCACCCGTATGGCTTGGTGCAAGTGAGGCGCCAAGGTCAAAGGAAACATCCTACAAGGAGGCATTCATGAGCGTCATCATCGATGTGTTCGGGCGTGAAGTCCTGGACTCTCGCGGCAACCCCACCGTTGAAGTGGAAGTTGTGCTGGAGGATGGTTCCTTCGGTCGTGCGGCTGTTCCCTCCGGCGCGTCTACGGGCGCATTCGAGGCCGTTGAGCTGCGCGATTGCGACAAGGATCGCTATCTGGGCAAGGGCACGCTTGATGCCGTTGGCCATGTGAACGACGAAATTGCCGATGCCCTCATCGGCTTCGAGGCAGACGACCAGCGCGCTATCGACGACGTGATGCTGGAGCTTGACGGCACGGACAACAAGGGCGCTCTGGGCGCAAACGCCATCTTGGGCGTGTCCCTGGCCTGCGCAAAGGCCGCTGCCGAATCCGCCGGCCTGCCCCTGTACAAGTACATCGGCGGTGTGAACGGCCATATCCTGCCCACGCCTATGATGAACATTCTCAACGGCGGCGTGCATGCCGACAACAACGTGGACTTCCAGGAGTTCATGATCATGCCGGTGGGCGCGGAGACGTTCGCCGAGGCGCTGCGTTGGTGCGCCGAGATCTATCACACGCTGAAGAAGGTGCTGCACGAGGCCGGCCTGGGCGGCGGCGTTGGTGACGAGGGCGGCTTCGCGCCGAACTTCACCACGAACGAAGAGCCGCTGCAGTACATCGTGAAGGCTTGCGAGGCGGCTGGCTACAAGCCCGGCGAGGACATCAT
>NZ_CDRSTZ010000078.1:0-3634 GCF_977052095.1 Senegalimassilia sp. | reverse complement strand
ATAAGCTGGTGATATGCAAGCACGGCGTGCGCGAAGGGTACCTAATCGAGCGCATGCTCGGGGCCGTGTCGGCACCCCCGCAAGCGGACTGACCGAATCTGAAACAGAATCGTTACCTTTTTCACCCCATTTTTTCGGTCCCGGTGGCGGATTCGGCTGGGCGCAGCATCAAAACGGAGTAAAATATGGGTTGAGGTGACGTGGTTGTTGGGGAACCCCGTCACCTTGGCGTCGCACGTTATGCAATCATCGATTCCACTTGACCGCCCGCAAGCGGTCGCACGCACATCGAATCAACGAAGACGCATCGCCCGACGCGCGTTTCATCTATGACGTCGAGGGAAGGGAACGCCATGAAAGCAAACGAATCCACAACGCACATAGGGTCCACGCCCTACATGCAGAACCGCGAGCTGTCGTGGCTCACGTTCAACGAGCGCGTGCTCGACCAAGGCGCCGACGAAACCGTGCCGCTGCTCGAGCGCCTGAACTTCATCAGCATCTTCTGGTCCAACCTCCAGGAGTTCTTCATGGTGCGTGTGGGCAGCCTGACCGACCTGTCGCTTCTGAAGAAGCAGGTCCTCGACTCGAAGACGGGCATGACGCCCGCCGAACAGCTCACCGCCATCCATAAGCGCTGCCACGAGCTGTACCCTGTGCAGGAGCAAACCTACGCCGAGGTGCGCCAGGCCCTGGCCGCGCACGGCGTGCGCCATCTGCGCCCCGCCGATCTCAACGACGAGCAGCGCGCCTTCCTGACCGACTACACGGCAGCCAACATCATGCCGTTTTTGTCCCCGCAGATCATCAATTCGCGCCACCCCTTCCCCCACCTGGAGAACGGGTCGCTCTACGTCATCGTGCGCCTTGACGAGGAAGTGGGCCCGAAGAAGCCCAAGAAGAAGGACAAGGCCAAGGACGGCAAAACCGTCAAGGCCGCCAAAATCCATCCTTCCGCCGAGGAAAGCGAGAACCTGGGTGCCGAGGGCGTCACCGTGGGCATCCTGCCCATGCCGCGCCAGTGCGCGCGCCTTATCAAGCTGCCGGGCGAGGGCTTCCAGTTCATCCTGCTTGAGCACGCCGTGGAAATGGTGGCTGAGCAGGTGTTCAGCATGTACACCGTCAAGCACACCAACGTCATCTGCGTCACGCGCAACGCTGACTTGGACGCCACCGAAGGCACCGACGAGTCCGACGAGGACTACCGCGAGCACATGAAGCGCATCCTGAAGCGCCGCGGGCGTTTGGCCCCCGTGCGCCTGGAATCCGAGCGCCCGCTTTCCAGCGTGCTGCAGAAGATGCTGCTCAAGCGCCTAGGGCTCAAGCCCATCCAAACCTACGTCACCTCGGTGCCGCTTGACATGAGCTGGACCTGGGGCGTTGCCTCAAGCCTGCCCGAGAAAACACGCGCGGCGCTGACGAACACGCCGTTTTCCCCGCAGTGGCCGGCCTGCCTTGACCGCCGCCGCCCCATCATGGACCAGGTCAGCGAGCGCGAGGTGCTGCTGAGCTACCCCTACGAGTCCATGGACGCGTTCGTGCAGCTTCTGCGCGAAGCGGCCGCCGACCCCAGCGTCATCTCCATCAAGATCACGCTGTACCGCCTGGCGCGCCAGTCGCACTTAGCCGAGGCGCTTATCGCCGCAGCCGAGAACGGCAAGCAGGTCACGGCGCTGTTCGAGCTGCGCGCCCGCTTCGACGAATCGAACAACATCGAGTGGTCACAGCGCTTCGAAGAGGCCGGCTGCAACGTCATCTACGGCTTCCGCGATTTCAAGGTGCACAGCAAGATCTGCTGCATCACGCGTCAAACGGAGCATGGCCTGCAGCACGTCACGCAGCTAGGCACGGGCAACTACAACGAGAAAACGGCGAAGCTGTACACCGACCTCAGCTTCATCACCGCCGACGACACCATCGGCCGCGACGCCACGGAGTTCTTCCGCAACATGCAGCTGGAAAACGCCTCCGACAACTACGACATCTTGTGGGTGGCGCCGCTGCAGATCAAGCCGAAGATCATCGAGGGCATCGACGCGCAGATCGAGCTGGCGCGCCAGGGCAAGCCGTGCGGGCTGTTCTTCAAGACGAACAGCGTCACGGACAAGGAAATCATCGTGAAGATCGCCGAGGCAAGCCAGGCAGGCGTGCCGGTAACCATGCTGGTGCGCGGCATATCGTGCCTGGTCCCGGGCGTGCCAGGCTATACCGACAACGTCCGTGTGGTTTCCATCGTCGGCCGCTTGCTTGAGCACAGCCGCATTTACGGCTTCGGCGTGGGCGACAACGCGCGCGTGTATCTGTCAAGCGCCGACCTGATGACGCGCAACATGGAGAAGCGCGTGGAGATTGCCTGGCCTATTCTTGATGACGCCCTGCGCGAGCAGGTGCTGCAGTACTTCGACACGTGCCTGCGCGACACCGCCAAGCTGCGCGAGCTTCTGCCCAACGGCAGCTACACGAAGCTCGGCGCGCTGGCCGAACCCGGCCAGGCGCTGTTCGATTCGCAGAACGCGCTGATCAAGGAAGCCCAGAAGCGCCGCGCACATGCGGCCGAAGCCGAAGCGCAGCGCAGCGCGAAGGCGCGTTTCCAGCTGACCGAGCGGCATCGCACCGAGATGCGTCAGGCCGAAGTGCGCGTCGAGGCCATCGCGGCGGCCGAGGCAGCCGCAGCGAAGGCCGTCGCCGAAGCCGAGGCCGCCAAGGCCGCCGCGCTTGAGGCCGAAGCGGCCGCGAAGGCTGCCGAAGCCGACGTTGCAGCGCGCAACGCGAACAGCAGCAAGGTGGCAAGCGCAAGCGTTTCCGCAGACGGCAAGGCGGGTGCGCACGCGGCCACGCAGCAAGCGGCAAGCGCCAGCGCGCAAGGCGCAAGCGAGTCGCAGAGCGCGAGCAGCGCAGCAAAGCCCGCCGCCGCGGGCGCTGCGGGCGCAAGCCAGCAGGTGGCGAAGCCCACGCCCGTCAAGGCGCACGTGCTCAACGAGCCGATGCAGGCGCCGTCACACTCGGGCATCCAAGTGCGCCCCCGCAACAGCAAGCCACGCCTCATCTCCCGCATCCTCGCAAAAATCATCCGCTAGCAAAAAGGCGGCCCCGCACCAGCGGGGCCGCCTTCGCTTCGTTACCTTTTTCGCGTTGTTAAATCTCCCAGCACTTGTCGTGCTCTTTGTTCGGCGTGCGCACGTTCACTTCCTGATTCTTCAGGCTGACGCGGCTGCCCTTCGGCACGCTGGAGATGACGAACGCGCTGCCGGCGATGATGGAGCCCTCGCCCACCACGGTTTCGCCACCCAGCACGCTGGCATTGCTGTAGATGGTGACGTCGTCCTCGATGGTGGGATGGCGCTTCACGCCGGACAGCGCCTGGCCGGCACGCGTGGACAGAGCGCCCAGCGTAACGCCCTGGTAGATCTTCACGTGGTTGCCAATCGTGGTGGTCTCGCCGATAACGACGCCGGTTGCATGGTCGATGAAGAAGTACTCGCCGATCGTCGCGCCGGAGTTGATGTCGACGCCCGTGCGGCCGTGAGCGTACTCGGACATGATGCGCGGGATAAGCGGCACATCCTGCACGTACAGCTCGTGCGCGATGCGGTACACGAAGATGGCGAAGAAGCCCGGATAGCTGAAGATGATC
>NZ_CDRSTZ010000077.1:0-3960 GCF_977052095.1 Senegalimassilia sp. | reverse complement strand
GGCAGACGCTCTATCCAACTGAGCTACTAGGGCATGTGCAAGAATTATACGCCAACATGGGCAAAATCAACCCAAAAGAATTGAGTGTGAACGCATGTCCGAAATCATCACGATCGAACGCATGGGCTACGGTGCCGAGGCGGTTGGCCACCTGGCAAGCGGCAAAACGGTGTTCGTCGAAGGCGGCGCGCCGGGAGACGTGGCAAGCATCGACGTGGTGGAGGAAAAGCCGTCGTTCGCCCGCGCACGCATCGGCAAAATCGAGCAGCCGGGCGCGGCGCGCGTGGCGCCGAAGTGGGCCGAGCCCGCGGCGTTGGGTGCCGCCCCGTGGCAGCACCTTGCCTACGATGCGCAGCTTGAGGCCAAGCGCGCCAACGTGGTGGCCGCGCTTTCGCGCACGGGCGGTTTCGGGGAGCGCGCGGACGAGCTGGTGGCGCCGTGCTTGCCCTCCAAACGCCAGTGGGGGTATCGCAACAAGGTAGAACTCGGCGCGCAGTGGGATGCGAAAGGCACGTTTAACCTGGGGTTCCATCAGGAAGGCGACCCGAACGTGCAGCAGGCGCTGGCATGCCCTTTGGCACACGACGCCATAGCGAAGGCGCCGAAGGCCCTGCGCGGTGCGCTGCGCTTTTTGCAAGGCAGCGACGATCTGGGCATCTTCCGCGTGGGCGTGCGCACCAGCGTGCGCACTCGCGAGACGGAGGTTGCGCTGTGGACGCGCCCGTCGGGCTTTCCGCGCGCGGCCGCGGCCAAGATGCTGAAAAGCTCGCTGAAGGCCACCAGCGCGGTGCGCGTCATCGCCGATCCGGGCAAGGCGCGCAAAATCAAGGGTCTGGAAGTGCTTGACGGCAAGGGAATCTGGACCGAGCAGCTTTGCGGCGCGCGCTACGTGGCGCACGCGCCGTCGTTTTTCCAGGTGAACACGGCCCAGGCGGAGAAGCTGGTTGAGCAGGCCGTTTTGGCGCTGGGCGGCAGCATCGGCGATGCGGGCCCCGCCGGCCTTGGCGGCATGCTGGTGGCCGACCTGTACGCGGGCTGCGGCACGTTCGGCGTGGCGCTGGCGCGCGCCGGTGCTGATGTAATCGCCGTGGAGTCGGCGGCGTCTTCTGTGCGCGACCTGCGCCGCAACGCCGATGAGAACAGCGTGGACATCGACGTCATCGGCGGCGACGCCGCGCGCGAGTTGCCCCAGCTGGGCGGCCTGGACGCGTTGGTGGTGGACCCGCCGCGCGCCGGCCTTGCCGACGGCGTGCCGGCCGATATCGCCGCCGCCCGCCCCAGCCGCGTGGTGTACGTCAGCTGCAACCCCGCCACGTGGGCGCGCGACGTGCGCCGTTTCGAGGACGTGGGCTACCGCCTCGAGCGCGTGCAACCCGTCGACCTGTTCCCGCAAACGTACCACGTAGAACTCGTCAGCTGCTTCGTTCGCTGCTAACGGCTGGCGGCCGCCGCTGAGTCTCCTTTCGCTGACCGGCTCGGTTTGTGGGTTCTACGGTTTTTCCGCGTCGGCGTTTTCAGGTTTGCGCACCTGCGCATGCCAAGCTGCTACACTGAATGCCGTGTGAAATCAGTTACCGTACGCCCGCCCTCGCGCGGGCGTTTTCGCGAAAGCGGGTCGGCGCATGCCGGCGCGCGCCAAGCAAGAAAGGGGAAGCCTCATGGCACTGTACACTCCCGCATATCAGCCGACGGGCGAGGAAATCGCCGTCATCAAAACCTCGAAGGGCACCATCCGCGTGCAGCTGGCGGGCAAGGATGCCCCCATCCACGTGGGCAACTTCGTCGAGCTGGCTCAGAAGGGCTTCTACGACAACCTGAAGTTCCACCGCTACGTGCCCGGCTTCGTCATCCAGGGCGGTTGCCCGAACACGCGCGACCTCACGTCCGAGGAAGTCATCGCGAAGGCGGGCAACCCGTTCGCCGGTCTGGGCACGGGCGGCCCGGGCTACTGCATCGAGCAGGAGTACACCACGAACCCGAACAACCACCACGCCGACGCCGCGCTGGCCATGGCTCGCAGCCAGAACCCCGACTCGGCCGGCTCTCAGTTCTACCTGTGCCTGGGCGCGCAGCCCATGCTCGACTCCGGCTACACCGTGTTCGGCCAGACCATTGAGGGCAAAGACGTCATCGCGCAGCTGCGCGTGGGCGATGTGATCGAAGGCATCGAAATCGAGAACGCCGCCGAATAGCGGCCGCACCTTGTACGTGCATTCGGTCGAGATAACGAAGGATCCAGATGAACAATCAGCTATTCCAGCAAGCCCGAAGCGCCTACGCGCAGAAGGACTATCAAGGCGCGCTTGAGGCGTACCAGCAGTGCTTGCAGGATGCAGCGAACCCTGTCGCCCCTGGTGAGGCGGGCCAGCTGCATCACCAGATCGGCAACTGCCTTGTGAAGCTGAAGGTGCCGAACGAGGCTATCCAGTCGTATGCGCAGGCCATCGCCGACGAGGCCTACGATGCGCGCGGCGCGGTGCACTACAACCTGGGCATGGCCTACGCGGCGCTGCACGATTACGAGAACGCCGTGCAGAACTTCGAGGCCGCCGTATCCGACGCCAAGTACGATTCGTCGTACAAGGCCTACACGGGCATGGGCAACGCGCTGCTGAAAATGGGCAAGTCCGCCGAGGCCGGCGTGGCGTTCCGCAACGCGGCGCTTGACGAGGCCAACCCCGACCCCACGAAGGCGCTGCTGAACCTGGGCGTGTGCTTCATGGCGCTCAATCGCCCGGCCGATGCCGTGGCGTCGTATGAAAGCGCGCTGCAGTTCGACATGCAGCCCACCATGCACAATCGCCTGTACGCGAACCTGGGCCAGGCCTATGTGGCCACGGGCCAGATGCAGAAGGCCGTGAACGCTTTCGAGCAGTCCATTGCCGACAAGACGTACTTCCTGTCCGATTCCGCCAGCGTTGACTACCAGCGCGCCATTGCAGCCGTTGCCCAGGGCACGTCTGAGATTACGCAGGTCATGACGCCTGTTTCCGGTGCGGCACCCGCAGCGGCGGGCGCGGCAGACACGTCGGGCATCGATGTGCCGGCTGACGGTTCGGGCATGTACGCCGAGCAGGACCCTTACGGTACGCAGGCCCAGCCCAGCCCGTACTACTACACCGACCCGTACGGTCCGGAAGCGGCAGGCCAGTACGACACCGCAGCTGCCGACGACCGTTTCTTCAGCGCCTCCGACGAAGAGCTTGAGCAGTGGTCGCGCGGCGTGGCCAAGCAGGAGCGCAAGCGCAAGAACGTGGGCTTGAAGGTGCTCGTCGTCATCATCTTGCTGGTGCTTGTGGCCTTCGGTGCCGGCGTGTTCATGTACACGCAGGGTTGGGGCTATCCCAGCCAGGACAGCGTGGTCACGCAGCTGTTCGCCGACCCCGATAACGCTTCTTCGCTGTATTCCGCCGAGGTCAGCGATTCTTCGGCCGCATCCATGACCGATGCGCTGGTGAAGGATTCCGCGCCCACCATCAACGCGGTGGAGAAAAGCATGACCGACTCCACGGCTTACGTCACCGCGTCTACCGAGGGCGGCGGGCAGATGCAGTACAAGGTGTCCATGGTGCGCGACATGATCGGTTGGAAAGTCAGCAACGTCGAGCTGTATTTCCCCAGCCAGAACTAGCGTGGGCGGCGCTTCGTTAGGTAGGGCGTGCGGCGGGTTTGCTTGCCGGCCGGCTTTCGCTTGACGGCGCGTGCGCGGCTGTGCCAGTGCGCAAAACGCTCGATGCAGTGGCGTTTCACCTGATGAGCGTACGTTTTACAATTTACGGTAACCTGCGTCCGCAAGGGCGCTTGGGATAAACAGATGGAAGAAAGGTATTGAACATGGCTATCCAGAAGACCTACAGCATGATCAAGCCCGACGGTGTGCGCAACGGCCACATCGGCGAGATCGTCAACCGCTTCGAGCGCGCCGGCCTGACCGTCGAGCGCATGGAGCTGGGCATGGTG
>NZ_CDRSTZ010000076.1:0-4114 GCF_977052095.1 Senegalimassilia sp. | reverse complement strand
CCGCCGCGGGAAACGTGGGCGGCCCTTCGTGGTCTTGGGATGGGGGAAGCGGTTGTCCGTTCGCGCATGCGGCGCTGCTCTCTGGTAAGCTGTTCGTTGATTTTTCGAAAGGACGGGCAGCGTGCAAGAGGTTGCAGGAAACGAAGGCGTGTGGCGTCTTGAGCCGCACGAGAAGATGCTAGGCGTGCGGTTGTACGCGTATGACGGGTGCGTGCCGCCGCTTCCCGATGGCACTCGCCCCCTGGGGCGCTTCGGCGTTGTCGGCGGCAGGGCGCTGCGCCCGAAGCCGGCAAGCGGGGGCATGTACGTGGTGGAAACGGTTGGCGAAACGCCAACTGATCAGGCCATGCGCATCATCGGCTACATCGATGTGTACGGGCGCGCGTTCGCGTGCGCCGAGCCTCAGGTTGCCCCTCCGGCGCGTCTTCCCGATGTGGAGATCGCTCGTTTCAGCGAACCGATGCCGAAGGGGGAGTCGGCTGGCTACGTGTACGTGCGCGACGGGGAAACAGGCGATGCGCGCGTTGTGGCGTCGTATCGCGAGAAGCGCGACCGTTATCACATGTTCGACACGTGGTACGACTTCGGCGCACATGCGCAGGACATGACGTACAAAGAGCTGATGACCAGGGCGTACCTGGCGTTTTACCACCGTCCGAAGCTCGGCGCGCCGGCGGTGCCAAGCCGCGACGTCACCAAGCTGCTTGACAACGTTGGCCCCGAAAAGCCGTTCGCCGACCTGCGCGCGTTCGTTTCCGACGTGCGCACGGTTCTGGCCGATTCGCAGCTGAAGGCTCCGGGCGTGATCGAGCTTTTGGTGCGCAATTTGGAGGCTTCGGGGCTCGAACGGCTGCGCGATCAGGGCGTCCCCGATGATTCGGTGCGCCTTGTGCGCTCGACGCGGTATGCGCATACGGCGTATTTCGTGGCGAACAACGACGCCGGCGCTCCGTCCACCAGCACGCTTTGGGTAATCGAGTCGGCGCTGAACCGTTATCTGCTTGCGTGCGAAAAGCTAGGCGAGCGCGCATCGGAGGCGGCGCTTTCCGAATGCGAGCGGGTTGACGAAGCGCTGTTCGCAACCGTTGGCGCGCAGGAGCTTGCCGGCGGTGGGCTGTCGGGCGTGCCGGAGGGGCACGCCGGCGGCGAGTGGGGCCTGCGCTGCCGCCTGTCGCAAAGCATCGAGCAGCTGCGCTTGCCGGCGCGCGTGGACGTGGAGCTACGCGTGGACGCCGCATCGGGCGCCGTGACGTTCGGCTTGACGGTGCCCCCCGCGAAGCTTATGCCGGCGAGCTTGGACGAACAAGCGTCTGAACAGGTGTTTTCGTATGGCGCGCACGTGGGGCTGCTGCTGGCGGCGCATGCGTTTTCCGCTGAGCAGGCCGTGCAGACGGTAAAGCTTGTGGCGTGGCCGCTTGAGAGCGACACGGGCGACGGGAATCAGGACGCCGAGCGTGCGGCCCTGTTCGAGGTCGACTTGACGCGCCGCGCGTTCAAGGAGACGAACGGTTTTTCCGATGCGCTTGCAAACGATGCGCGTCTGTTGTTCGAGCGCGAAGGCGCCCGCTGGGATGTTGCGGGCGCGGAGCTGCCCGATCCGCGTCTTATGCACCCGGCGTTCGAGGCGTGGAACGAACGTTCGGCGGGAGATGCCTCGCTGCCGACATTCGCCCGCGAACCGCTTGGCGCGCAGCGCGAGCGAGATATGGACATCGAGTACGACACGGCATATCGGCGCGTGGCCGAAAACCTGGCCGACCAACTGGTGCGCACGTCGAACACGTCCGAGGCCATCGCCGCCGTGCGCTCGGTGCAGGCTCGCGCGCTCGACGCGAAAGACGAGCGCGCCGCATCGGCGTGCACGCGCCTGATGAGCGCGCTGGCGGAAGGATCGCTTGATGCGGCGGATCAAAACGCGGTGGTCACCTGCTTTTTGGGCGACGACCGCTGCCTTGCCGCACTCAATCGCGCCCATACGCTGGCGGAAACCGACCAGGCGGCCGCGGTGAGCGTGCTGACGGATGTCATTTCCGAGGCGCAGCTGCTTGACGGCTTCGTCGATGGCTCCTCGGAAGTGCACCGCGCGTTCGACGGCTACGGTTCGCGCGTGCTGTACAACCTGGCACGTGCGAGCACGGCGGCGTTCGTGCCCGGCGTGCAGGCCGATGCCGACAAGCGCGTTCGCGTGGTGCCCGATTCGTTCTACCTGTGCCATCTTGAGGTGGTGCATCTGCTTGAGCGCTCGTTCGAGCGGGCCGACGACGCCATCCGTTACGGCGCCGCGGCGGTTGCCATGGCCCCGACGTGCGCGATGGGCTATCGCGTGCTGGGGCGGGCGTACATGTTGCAGGGCGATATGGAGCACGCATTCGAAACGCTGACGCGCGGCTTGCTCGTGGCCATGCAACCTGCGGATATCTCGCTTATGTACTACCAGCTTGGCTATGTTGCGTGGAAGCTTGGGCGCGCGCAGGCTGGTGTGGCGTGCTACCTGAAGGCCGTCGAGGCATCGCCGGCCATCGCGCTGCAGGCAACGGCGGAGCTCAAGGAGCTTGTCGACGAGACGGGGGTTTCTATCCCCTCGCACGACCGGGCCGAGCAGGACCTGCAAGACGCAGGCATCCTGTGCGCTCCGTCGCCCGAAGTGCTCGACGCGCTTGACGCGGCGCTGGCAGCCGCGTGCGATGCGGGCTTGGCGCACGTGACGCGCAGTCTTTTGGCCACGCGTTTGCGCTACCGCCCCGATGACGTGCTCATGGGCGTGCTGCGCAGCTTCGGCGAGCCGGCTTAAGGCGCGCCGCGCTGCGGGCTGCAGGCCTGCTCGCGCTGATTGCGTGGGCAACCGCCCGGTGCGCTGAACGCAGCTAGCGCCAAGCGTTACAATGCGTAAGTTCAAGGTATACGAAGAACCACGATTCAAAGGATGCACCATGGCAATCAATTCCCCGGAAGGAACGCGCGACCTTCTGCCCGATGAGGCGAAGTTCTGGGCGCATTTCCGCGACACTGCGTTCGACATTTTCGCGCGCTACGGTTATCAGCCCATCGAAACGCCGCTGTTCGAGCAGACCGACCTGTTCGTGCGCGGCATCGGCCAGGCAACCGACGTGGTGTCCAAGGAAATGTTCACCGCTATTTCCGGCGAAAACTTCAAGCGCGTCATCGAGGGCGGCACCATCAAGGCGAAAAGCCGCTTGTCGCTGCGTCCCGAGGGCACGGCTGGCGTCGTGCGCGCTGTGGCCCAGCACGACCTGGTGCCGCAGGGTGCTGCCCCTGCCAAGCTCATGTACGCTGGCCCGATGTTCCGCGCCGAGCGCCCGCAAAAAGGCCGCCAGCGCATGTTTAACCAGGTGGGTATCGAGTGCCTCGGCGCGGAAGACCCGAGCGTCGACGCCGAGGGCATCATCATGCTCATGCGCTTTTACGCCGCCATCGGCATCCCCATGGACGCCACGCGCCTTCTGGTGAACTCCATGGGCTGCGAGAAGTGCCGCCCGGCCTATCGCGAAGCCGTGCGCGCCTACATGAACGAGCACGCCGACACAATGTGCGACGAGTGCATGCGCCGCGCGGAAATCAATCCGCTGCGTGCGTTCGACTGCAAAAACCCCGGATGCGCCGAGGTTATGGACGGCGCCCCGAAGATTTCCGACTACCTGTGCGACGATTGCCGCGAGCACTACGAGGCCGTTAAGGCGTACCTGAAGGGCGCGGGCGTGGCATTCGTGGAGGACCCGAAGCTGGTGCGCGGTTTGGACTACTACACGCGAACGGTGTTCGAAGTGCAGGTTGACCAGGGCATGGGCAGCCAGAACGCCATCGGCGGCGGCGGACGCTACGACAAGCTGTGCGAGGAAGTGGGCGGCAGGCCCACGCCGGGCTTCGGCTTCGCGCTTGGCTACGAGCGCTGTGCGCTTGCCATCCAGGCGGCGGGCTACACGTTCCCCAGCGCCCAGCACTGCGACGTGTTCGTGGCGTGCGTGGACGATTCGGTGCGCGCCGAGGCGTTCAGCCTGGTGCAGGCATGCCGCGATGCGGGCGTGACCGCCGAGATGGATCATCAGCACCGCAGCCTGAAAAGCCAGTTCAAGCTGGCCGACAAGGTGGGCGCGCG
>NZ_CDRSTZ010000075.1:3208-4698 GCF_977052095.1 Senegalimassilia sp. | reverse complement strand
ACGAGGTGCCGTGGCACGAGCTTACGGTCGATTTCCCCGATGACCTGGCGAAACAAATCACGCCGGGCAAGCTTGACGGGCTTGTGGAGGTGCTGCGCCAAGACCCGCGCCGCGCCGGCAGCAAGCACGAGCCCAAGCGCGTGTACCGCCTTGCCTACGCGGGTCAAGACATCGGCTTCACTGTCGACGGCGACACGCTCCACGTCGTAGAAATCCGCGAAGGCCGTAACTGGTAGCGCAAATGCTTCCGAAGAAGGGCTAACGCGCTAAACAAGGCCCAGTGGCCCTTCTTTCTTGCGTGCGGGCGCGAGCGCCAAAGGCTATACTGCGTTTCCCCAGGTCACCGACGCCGCGAGAATTGGTCTGACCGGTCTTTCATCTGCAGACCTTCAAGCTTTGGGCTTCAACGCCCAAAGCTTTACGAACCCGCTTTCGCTACCGAGCTTCTCGAGCCCGCCGTTGCACGAAGCGCTGCACCCTTACCGCTTGAGACAGAGATATCGCGAAAAATCGCTCATGTATGTGATTTGCTGACAACGGGCGGGCTATTGTCACTAATGGCGTGGCTGTGACCTGGGGAAACGTAACCGTGAATGAAGCGTTTGCTTGCGTCGCCGAGTTAAATCACATACATGAGCGATTTTCGCGACGCGCGCCCGTCGGCCGCAACTGGTAGTGCGGTCCTACTTTCCCCGTTTCGGCAAAAACTGCAGTTGCGACACGCACACGCCTGCCAGGATGATGCCCACGCCGGCCCACTCCACCGGCCCAATGGGAGAGCCCAGCACCAGCATGGCCACGAACAGCCCCGCCGGCAGTTCGGAGGCCGCAAGCACCGTGGACAGGCCCGTGGGCAGATGCGGCGTCCCGATGCTGAACAACAGCACGGGCAGGAAGAACCCGCACGCGCCCGCGACCAGGCCCAACGGCGCGATGCCCTGCACCAGTACGCCGGACACGATGAAGTCGGGGCAAATGAGGTGCGACATCACCACCGCGCCGCCGCAGATAAGAAACCCGCGCTGCGCCTGCGAGCATTCCGGCTGCACATGGCCTGAAAGCGCCATGAACGCCGCGCAGCTTACGGCGGCAACCAGCCCAGCGGCAATGCCCCATGGGTTGCAGCTGGAAAGATCGGCGGCGTACAGCCCGCTTGCGAACACCGTTCCGAACACGATGATCAGCGCCGACACCACCTGGCTTGCAGCGGGCGGGCGGCGCGTGATGGCAACCTGGATTACCGTGCCGATCCACGTGAACTGGAACAGCAGCGTCAACGCCAGCGGCACGGGCAGCACGCTCATGGCGTACGTGTAGAAGATGGACGTGATGCACGTCACGGCGCCGATGCCCACCAGCTTGGCCGTGTTCGCGCGCCCGATGGCGCTCCACCTGCGTCCGCGGGCAAAATCGATGCCTAGCAGCACGGCGAACAGGGCAAACGCGAACCACATCTGCGCGGCGGCAACCTGCGCCGAGCTGAATCCGGC
>NZ_CDRSTZ010000075.1:0-3198 GCF_977052095.1 Senegalimassilia sp. | reverse complement strand
CAGCATAGGAGAGCTTGTAGCACGTGGCGTTGAATCCGTAGCACGCGCCGCCGAAGAACACCAGCGCCACGGCGCGCGCACGGGTAGCGGCACCTTCGCCGCGTTTCCTACGCGAGTGGCCGCCCGTATCGTTTTCGTGGGTTGCCGTATCGGTAACCCACGTGCGCCGGTCAGTTTGGACGCTCGCGACACCTTTGCTGGCGTTTATCGTGGGCGTCGCTGCGGTAGCCTTTATGGCAGATAGCCGTGCGGATTGCATTTCTGCGGAACGCAGGGAGGGGGATTGGGTGGCAGAAGTTCCTGCGGCAGCAGGGGATAGGGCAGAGTTCGACATACGTATGCACGCTCCTTCATGCAATCGGGAAGCTGCGTGGGCGAAAACCCGGCAGCAAAGCGGTTGCGTGGCGAAAAGAAGACGCACAAAGTCTGGAAAAGTCCACGCGCGGTTTATCAGACCCTTATTGTATCAACGGAGTCAAGCATAGCGTTGACCTGCGAATTTACCCCTCAAACGCAAAATAACGCTGTGCGCCCTCGGTTTCCCGAACGTGCGCGGCGCACCATGCAAGCCAGCAAGCCCCGCAAACCCGCTAATCCGTAAGCCTCGTGAACCCCACAAAGCCCACGAGCTCGCAAGCCAGCGAACCCCTCAAACCCGCAAAACCCTACGAACTACAGCTCGCAGCGGCCGAACTTCGCCAGAATCTCGGAAGCGGCGGTGCAAGACGGGCAGCCGCACCATTTCGCGCCCTGCTCCTTGCGCTGCTTCTGCTCGGCGGCCATGGCGGCGGCTGCCTCTTCGCCCATCAGCTGCTTCGCCGGGCCCTCGGCAAAGGCAATCACGGCATCGATGGTGTTCGGGCGGCCGTCCAGGTAGTCCACCAGCGTTTTCGTGGCGACCTCGACGGCGGCATCGTCGGCGCCTTCGACGGCCTGCTTCCACGCGGCAGCGGCGTCCCTGGTCTCCTGCTTGCTCGAATCGGCGGTAGCTAGCACCTCGGCGCGCTCGGCAACGTAATCAAACAGCTCCTTGTCCATGGGAACGGCTCCTTTCGCATCGATTTCTTCCGAAACCAAATTATAAGCCGCCCCCGCAGCGCGCCAAGTGCTTACCTTCAAGTAAGCGCCTGCAAACGCCCGCGCCTGCGCCCGTCACTTCGCGCGATACGTCAGCATGCATACCAGCGACACCAGGCAGAACCCGGCCGCGCACACCAGCATCTGGAAGAACCCCGCCGCCCCCGGCGACGCCGTCACGAACCCCAGCAGCACAGCCGGCGCCACCGTCGTGCCCACTTGCCGCACCAGCGCGATCGTGGCAATGGCCGACCCGCTTTCGGCGGGGCTCGTGTTCTCCAGAATCATGTAGTTCGTCGGCGCACCCATCGCAAAACCCATGCCCAGGCCCATGACGGCAAGCCCCGCAATCAGCAGCACGGCGTTCGCGCTGCCCAAGCTTGCCAGCGCCAGCATGAAAAAGCCCACGGTTGCAATGGCCAGGCCGCTCATCAGCACCGGCTTCGGCCCGAACTTGTCGATGAGCTTGCCGCCCAGCGGCGGTCCGAACATGCACATCACACCCACGGGCAGGATATACAGCCCGCCCGAGCCCACCGGCGCGTCCATGATGAACTCGGCCACCTCGGGGATCAATGTCATGGTGATGGTGACGCAGCCCACGAAAAAGCTCACCACCATGGTCACCACAATGGCGCGGTTGCCCAAATACTCCAGGTGGAAAACCGGGCTTTTCGCACGGCGCTCCACCAGCACGAATGCCACCAGGAACACGGCGAAGCCCGTCGCCGGTCCCAGCACGGCCGCCGAGCCCAGTGACGCGCCCAGATTGCCCACGTCGATGCCCTGCAGCGCCAGTAACAGCAGCAGCACGGTTATCACCATCAGCACCGACCCGGCCGCATCAAGCGGCTCGCGGTTATCGACGGTGCGGTTCGGCAGCGCGCGCGCCCCGGCAATCACCAGCGCTGCGCACACGGGCAGCGCGAAGAAGAACAGCGCCGACCAGTTCTCGTTGCCCACCAGGCCCATGATCAGGCTTCCCGCGGCGGCGCCCAGCACGTTGGCGATGCCGGCCACGGCGGCGGCGATGCCCAGCGCCATGCCCTTCTTCTCCTGCGGAAACGTCGAGCCGATTTCCGCATTCGCCACGGGAATGACGCCGCACGCGCCCACGGCTTGCACCAAGCGGCCCGCCAGCAGCACCTCGAAACTGCCGGCCATCTGCGACAACCCGCATATCAGCGACCCTGCGCCGAACGTGATCAGGCACCCCAGAAACACCGGCTTGCGCCCGCGCATGTCGGCCAGCTTGCCCACTACAGGGATGCACGCCGCGTAAAACAACGTGTAGATGTTGATCATCCAGATGCCCGTGGCGTCGTCAAGGCCGAACTGCTCCTGGATGACCAGGCGCACCGGCGCCACCATGCCCACGTACAGCCCGCCTAGCAAAAGCCCCAGCAGGCACACGACGAATATCGACTTCAAATTGTTTTTGCTGCTCAAAACACGCCTCGTCCTTCGCGAATGATTTCGCCATACCATAGCACTCCCGGCGCCCCGCCCGGGCCATCGCCACGCAATCAGGCCATTCGGCAGGGCTCGTGGCAGCCTGGCGTGTGCGTGGGGAAGAGATTGTGGTTGCCCGCCGCATGGGCAAAGCCACGGTCACTCGCATTCCCACAAAACAAAAGGCGCCAAGTCATTCCGCTTGGCGCCTCTCTCGGCATGTTATGCGTACGTCTCGTGCCCTGCGCGCACTACCCCCACACGCGCTCGGCGATGCGCTTGACCAGCGCGATCTTCGCCCACTGGTCGTCCTCGGTCAGCACGTTGCCTTCCTCGGTGGAGGAGAACCCGCACTGCGTGGACAGGCGCAGCTGCTCAAGCGGCACGTACTGCGCGGCCTCGTGGATGCGCGCGATAACGTCGTCCTCGTTTTCTAGCTCAGGGAACTTCGACGTGATCAGGCCCAACACCACTTTCTGGTCCTTGATGTGCGCAAGCGGTGCGAAGTCGCCCGAGCGGTCGGAATCGTATTCCAGGAAGAACCCGTCGTAGTTCGCGCCGCCGAACAGCACCTCGGCCACCGGCTCGTAGCCGCCCGAAGAGAACCACGTGGAGCGGAAGTTGCCGCGGCAAATGTGCGTGGTGATGGTCATGTCGGCGGGCTTCACC
>NZ_CDRSTZ010000074.1:0-5351 GCF_977052095.1 Senegalimassilia sp. | reverse complement strand
CGCCGACAGGTTCTCGCGCACCAAAAACGCATGCGGGTTCGTGCACGTCTCCAGCTGCTTGGCGGGAATGCACAGGATGCGCGTGGGTTCTTGCGCGCAGATGTTCACGGGCGTGTGCTTCAGCGTGGCCGGCACCGCTTCGGCGAACGACTCGCCCGGCCCGAACTGCGCCACCGGACGGTCCTGCCCGCCTTGCGGCATGGTAGCAAGCACGCTACCCTCGATGACCACCGGGTAGAAGTCCAGCTTGTCGCCCGCGCGGCGCAGCAGCTGGCCTTCGTCAAGCTCAACGATGCGAGCGTCTATCTCTTTCAGCAGTTCGAAACGGTCCTTTTGGGAAATGCCGCGAAACACCGGCGACGCTTTCAGCGGACGAATGTCTTCCAACCTGATTCCCATGCGCGCGCCTGCCTCCTGCTTCAGTAACAAATGCTACCAAATGTTTACTCTTACTAACTGATTATCGCACAGTCGCGAAATATGTAAACAAAGGGTCACATAATTTCGGGAATTGGGGCGCCGCCCCGCCCCCGAAAGCAGAACGCCCGCAGGCGAATAACCTGCGGGCGTTCTGTAACGCGTTGGAATTCAATGGCGCACGCTGGCGCTACATCTTGCGTACGATCTCCAGGCCGACGCGGGCGGTGGTTTTGCGGCCGAACATGTCCACTTCCACGAATGCGCAGCGCTTGTGGCGGTCAACTTTCCGGATGCGCGCTTCCTTGCCCATCAGCGGACCTTTCGTGATTCTGACCTGGTCGTTTTCGATGACGCCTTCGCTCATGCGCACCACGCGGTCCTGGTCGATGAACGCCAGGAACCAGTCGCGCTCGGCATCGGAAAGCGCCATGAACGAGTTCTCCTCGTCGCCTAAGATGCGCACGCGGTTCGGCACGTTCGCCAGCCCGGCGGCCAGCGCCTCGATGTTGCCGGTCACGAAGAACAGGTAGCCCGGGAACAGCAGCCGGCGCTCGGGACGCCAGCCGGCGCTGCTTTTCCACATGGTTTCGAATTCGGGCACGAACGACTCGTGCAAAATGGACGGGTCGATAAGCTTGCGGCATTGCGAAAGCGTGGACGCTTCTTTGCCCGCAAGCACCTGGCCGACGTACCATTTATCGTTGATGCTGGTCATGCTGCACTTTCCAGCGCGCGCCAGCCCCAAGAGAACGTGCATGCAAGGAAGTTGGAGCCGCAAAAGGGCATGGCTTCGCCACGCTGGCCTTCGCCGGCTCAATCGTGTGCCTGCTGCAGCCGCAATGCTTCCGCGCACCCACCGACCCGCGTTTCCGCAGGCAGCGAGCGTGCAAAAACATTGCGCCTTCAGCAGGCGCACTCGCATGCGTATTCATTCTCTTGGAGCCAGCGCAACGCGCTTCTGCGACGATTACGTGTCTTCAAGCTATGTTGGCGAACAAGGCCGCGCGGCCTTGCAACCGTGTAACCTTTGCAATTATATCGGCAGCTCGCGCGGGCGCGGCAGACGCATCGGCAACAAGCGCCGCGGCCTTCCCCATTCGCCACGAAACGCCCCTACGCCGACACGAACGCCCCGCCGTCCAACGCAAACCTCAACAATCCATCCGCATTTCGCTGCCGAATCCGCGTTACTCTTCTTATTATCATTTATTTATGCTATTATTTATTACATATTTATTGATGTTTATATTATAGATAGGGGCCACAATGTCAGCGTCCGTGCCGAATATCCGCCCTATCAGCGACCTTCGCACGCACCTTAACGATGTGTGCGCCATGGCTCAAGAAACGCAAGAGCCTATTTTCATGACGAAGAATGGGAAAGCTACACTCATGGTCATCGATTGCGATGCTTATCGCGCACAGCAGGAGCACGACCGCTATGTTCAAAAACTGCGCGAAGCAGAAATTGAAGCGCGCTATCAAGAAGAATGCGTTAGCCCACAGCAACTCGAGCAACGGCTGAAGACCGCTTTTGACAAGTGGGGTGTGTAATGGGCGGCAATACCGCCGCGCAAAAAACTCGCACGGCAAAAACCACTGAAAGAGGCACACGGGTCAAACAGCAATCGCAATCAGCTGAATCCGCACAACCCGAGAACCAGCCACAACCCATACGTCACGTTCGCTATCGACCGCGTGCGGCAGTTGATCTGGAGTCGGCTGTTGTGTATTTGGGCGAGGTTCGCCAAGCACCGCAAGCTGCAAAGCGTTTATTCGACGGCATTACACAAGCGCTCGCAAATCTTTGTGCCATGCCCACCATGGGCAAGCCCTTTTCAGACGATAACCTTGACCGAAAGATGTACCGCACCTGGCTTGTCGGACATCACCGCATTTTCTATTCGTTCGATGACGAATGGCTTACCGTCTGGCGTATCGTGCACACCAGCCAAGACATCGACAACTACGCTATCAGGCCGCTTGAAGATGTAAACGGATAGAAAAAGGCGGCGGCACCAGGGGTTGGTGTCGCCGCCTTTGTTGTGGGCGGGTTTTCGCTTGCGGGGCGCGTTACGCCAGCAGTTCGCGGCCGGCGGCTTCCAGCTGGTCAAGCAGCGCGTCGGCAGCTTCGCGGCTGACGTCCTTCGCGAACACGTACAGTTTGATCTTCGGCTCGGTGCCGCTGGGGCGCACAATCACCTTGTTGCCGCCTTCGACGTCGAACTCCACCACGTTGGCCGCGGGCAGGCCGTTCACGCCCTGCTGGTAGTCCACCACGGCCTCGACCTTGCGTCCGGCCAGCTTGGCGGGGGCGTTTTCGCGCAGGCCCGCCATAAGCGACGCCATCTTCGCCGCGCCGTCAGCGCCCGGGTAAGCCAGCGACACGGTGCGGTTGAGCCACCAGCCGTGCTTGGCGTACATGTCGCGCATGGCCTGTGCCAGGTTCTTGCCCTCAAGCTTGTAGGCCTGTGCCATCTGGCAGATCAGCAAGCTGGCGTTCACGGCGTCCTTGTCGCGCACGTGGTCGCCCGACAGGTAGCCGTAGCTTTCCTCGAAGCCGAACATGAAGCGGTCGGCAGCGCCCGCGTCGGCCAGCTCGGTGATGATGTCGCCGATGTACTTGAAGCCCGTCAGGCATCGGCGCAGCTCAAAGCCGTATTCCGCAGCAAGCGCGTCCACCATGGCCGACGACACGATGGTGGTCACGGCCACCTTGTCGGCCAGGTTCTCGCCGCGCTCGGCGCGCATGCGGCAGATGTAGTCCAGCAGCAGCACGCCCATCTCGTTGCCGGTCAGAAGCGTGTAGTCGTCGCCGTCCTTGCAGGCCACGCCCACGCGGTCGGCGTCGGGGTCGGTTGCCAGCAACAGGTCGGGGTGCACCTGCTCGCACAGGTCGATGCCCTTCTGCATGGCCTCGCGAATCTCCGGGTTCGGGTACGGGCACGTGGGGAAATTGCCGTCGGGCTGCTCCTGCTCGGGCACCACGGTGACGTCGGACACGCCCGCGCGCGCCAGCACCGTGGTCACCGGAACCAGACCCGTGCCGTTCAGCGGCGTGTACACCAGCTTCAGCGGTGCGAAGGCAATCTGCTCGGGCGTCAGGTTGTTCACCGACTGCGCCAGCACGGCGCTGTAGTAGCGCTCAAGCACGGCGTCGTCGATCCAGCGGATTTTGCCGGCGGCCACGGCTTCGTCGAAGTCCATGGACTTCACGCCGGAAAACGCGTCCGTGCGCTCGATGGCCGCGGAAATGGCCGCCGCCGCCTCGCTGGTGATCTGGCAGCCGTCGGGGCCGTAGGCCTTGTAGCCGTTGTACGGCGCGGGGTTGTGGCTGGCCGTCATGCAGATGCCACCGGAACATCCCAGGTCACGCACGGCCCACGACAGCGTGGGCACCGGCGAGATGCGCGGATACACGTACGCGGTCACGCCGTTGGCGGCCAAAATGGCGGCCGTGGTGCGCACGAACAGCTCGCCCTTGTTGCGGCTGTCGCGGGCGATGGCCACCGACGGGTTCTCGAAGTTCGCGTTCAGGTAATCGGCGAAACCCTGCGTGGCGCGGCCGACGGTGTAGACGTTCATGCGGTTCGTGCCGGCGCCGATGACGCCGCGCAGGCCCGCCGTGCCAAACGACAGGTCCTGGAAAAACGCGTCCACCATGGGCTCTCCAATGCCCGCATCGGCCTTGGCCTGCATGTCGGCCAGCTCGGCGGACAGTTCCGCATCGCTGACGTTGGCGATCCAGCGCCCCAGCTCGGCGCGCATGTTCCTTTCGCTCATAAGCCTCTTCTTTCGGTTGAAAGCGCAGGGCGCGCCCGTTGGGCCCCGCGCACGATAAGCCACACTTCGGCGCCCATTGTAAACGAACGGCGCCCCACCAGCCAAAACCCAACGGAAAGGACAAGCACGCGGCTGGCCCGAACCACGCACCGTAAAACGCGAACTCAGTTTTTGCGCGTAAGCCGCGAGCGTGCGGCCAGCTCAAACTGCACGCCGCAAAGCGCGAACTCGACCAAGATTCGCAGCAGCGAAACGCGAAGCCCCGTTCAGCTTCTCGGGAAAACGTCCACTGTTGGTCACTTTTCCGAGAAGCTGAACGAATCGGGGACATTATTCGCCGAACCTGAACCGAGCGCGAGGCCAGCACGCCGTCAGCAGGCGGCAAAGGAGCACCATATACGGAAAACACCAGGTCACAAACTTGCGTTTCAAGCGGAAACCCGCAATCAGCAAGTCGCGCTCCCGCAAAGCATTCAGGAACTCGAAAAACCGTCCAACAGTGGCCGCTTTCCCGACTTCCTGAATCCAGCGACCAGGTCGAACGAGCACCGAAAGTGCAGAGCCCAGCAAGCACGATACGCAACACGCGGCGAACGAGTTCAGCTCCAAGACACGAGACGACCCTTCCGCTCAGAGGCTTTCCCGTTTGCTTGTCGAACAGTCCAGCGGACCGCTCGATGCGTTCAGCAAGCTTGCCAGCGTTCGCCCAGGCCGAAGGCCTGCTGCGCATCGCAGGGCGCAAGGCGGCTCCTTTCGCTCAGAGGCTTTCCTGTTTGCAAGGGGTTTGGGGGAAGGGAAGCCTCCAAGCGGAAGGGGCCGCCGGAGGAAGGGAGTTGGTTTTCAAAGGGCTGGCGCCACCGGGGAGGACGAGCCGGCGTCTGGCGGCGCTCGGCAGCGCAAGAGGGCACGATTCCCGGCTTTCCGGGCCTCGCTACAAGCGTCGGGGCTCGGAAAGCCCGGTTTCGCGCCAGAACCGCCCGCTCGGGGCCGAAACGCCCTGAGCCGAGATCCGGAAAGCCCGGAATCGTGCCGAAACGACGACTGAAACCGTTTCGAGGCTCGGAAAGTCCCGGAACGCGCCAACGGAGTTCGCAAGACGGGCCTTCGCGGACCGCCCCGATCAGGCAGCGCCCGAAGGGCGCGCCGCC
>NZ_CDRSTZ010000073.1:0-5379 GCF_977052095.1 Senegalimassilia sp. | reverse complement strand
AGCACGTGGCCGGTATGGCTTCGATAAAGATTGAACCGACTAGAAGCCTCTACGTTTGTCCGTTGACCGCAAGGCTTCGAATCCCGACAACGGAATAAGCTTGTAGAGCCTCGGGGATTATGTAGTATGGACCGGAGTTCGATTCTCCGCGCCTCCACCAGTTTTTTCACGGCTGTCTGTTCTGTTTTCGCAGTTCAGGCGGCCTTTTTCATGTTTGATAGATATTCTACATGTGGGGTATAGCAGGGTAATTCGCGGTAAATTCCGCTATTTCGAGAAGGCATTAACGGACAAATAACGGACGAAACCGCAGGAAAACGGGGCGTTCGACGCATCCGTTAACGGATGCGGGCTGCAGGTAGATCACCGACGACATGCCGCCGGCCCGCTTTCCTCATTCGGTAACGAACAAGCCCATCCGGTTCCCTATCGATGAATCGTATGAACGCGCTGTGTGCGCCTATCTCGCGCAGCCTTTGAGCTCGCTATAATTTTGCTCTTAGGTCGTATCGGCTCTATCGGGGGAGGAGGCGTCGCATTGCTTCGTCTACGGTTTTGTGTCTTGGCGCTTTGCGCGTGTTCGTCCGCGGCCATCTCGCTGCTTGCTGGTCGCCAGCAGCGCGAGTCGGCGCCCGAACCAACCGAAACACTTACCATCGGTTATGACGAGTACCGCCCGTTTGCGTTCGTCGACGACAACGGCAACATGGCCGGTATCGACGTCGAAATCGCGCAAGAAGCGTGCCGGCGCACGCACCGTGTACGAAGGCAGCGGCACGGGCCTGTCCATCGTGAAGAAGCTCGTCGAGGCCATGGGCGGCACCATCTCCTGGACGTCGGCGAAAGGGCAGGGCACCACGTTTTGCGTGACGCTGTCGTTTGCCATCGACACGGCCTGCCGCATCGACCGCTCCGATGTCGGCAACGTGCCCGACCCGCTGCGCGGCGCCAACGTGTTGCTGGTGGAAGACAACGAGATGAACATGGAGATAGCCGAATGCCTGCTTGTTGACCTGGGCGCACGCGTGACGCGGGCGTGGGACGGGCAGGAAGCGGTCGACATCTTCGCCGCCTCAAGCACCGGCGCGTTCGATATCGTGTTCATGGATATCATGATGCCGCGCAAAAACGGCCTGGAGGCCACGCGCGCCATCCGCGCGCTTGACCGCCCAGACGCGAAAACGGTCCCTATCTGCGCCATGTCGGCAAACGCGTTCCACGACGACGTGCAGGCAAGCCTTGACGCCGGCATGATCGCGCACTTCGCGAAACCCATTGATGTCGCAAAACTGCTGCCGGCTATCGCCAAGCTCGTGGGTTTTCACGGATAAGTCGTTCTATCCGTCGCAAGAGCGCAGCAGGGTTGGTACAATAACACAAGTGCATCCTATGCAAAGAGATTGATATGAAGAACGAAAACGAAGCATCCCGCGGCCGCCACGTGGCCGCTGAAAACATCCCTCCCATTTTCCCTGATGGCAAGTCTGGTTTCGTGCCGCAGCAGCCGCGTGCTCAGCGTGGTGCCGGCGCGGCTCAGTATAGCCATCTCGGCGCCTCGGGCGTTTCTATGCCGCCTGTCGGCAACGGTCGTCCCAAGAAGAAGGTGGGGCGCGTGCTTGGCATCACGCTCGGCGTTGTCATAGCGCTGCTTGCCATCGCGTATTGCGGCGTCGCGCTGTTTTTCGGCTGCCATTTCATGCCGAACAGCGTTATCGGCAACCTTGATACCTCGCTCATGTCTTCCGCCGAGGCGAAAAGCGCGCTTACCAGCAAGGTGAACGACTACGAGCTCAGCATCAAGGGCGACGGTTTCTCGCTGACGGTGTCCGCGAAGGATGCTGGCATCGCGTTCGATGCCGACGAGGTTGTCGAAGACGCGCTGTCGCAAACGAACGAATGGCTGTGGCCCGTTGAACTCACGCGCGCGCACGATGCCACGGCGTCAATGGTCAGCAGCTATAACGATGCCGGCTTAGAGCAAGTGGTCACCCAGGCGGTCGATGCCTTCAACGCAACGGCGAAACAGCCGGTCGACGCTGCAGTTTCCTTCAATGAGAAGCTCGGCAAATTCGCGGTGTCGAAAGAGTCGGTTGGCACGGCTATCGACTCCGCTAAGGTCATCGCTGCGGCCGACGCCGCGCTTGCCGATCTTACGCCGAAGGTTACGCTTACGAATAGCGACTTGCTGCAGCCTACAGTGCTGTCAAGCGACCCGCGCCTGCAGCAGGCGGCCGACAAGGCGAACACCATGATCGGCGCCGACATCACGCTGACCATGGCGAAATCGGTGGCGGCCGAAGTGGACGCAACGCTTATCTCGCAGTGGGTCGTGCTCGACGAGAACCTTGACGCCACGCTTGACCGCGATGCCATGACGTCGTGGGTCGATGAGCTGGGTGATCAGTGCGACACGGTGGGCTCGACGCGCACGTACACGCGCGTTGATGGGAAAGTTTGCACGGTGTCGGGCGGCACGTACGGTTGGGAAATCGACCACGATGGCTTGATGGACCTGGTCACCGACGGGGTAGACAACGGCTTGGTCGAAACGGTCGAGGTGCCCTATGTGCGCAGCTGCGAAGTATACAACGGCGTAGGCGGGCGCGACTGGGGCAACCGTTACATCGATGTCGACCTTACCGAGCAGCACGCCTATATGTATGACGATTCCGGCAAAGTGGTGTGGGAAAGCGGCGTAGTCACCGGTATTCCCGACGAGAAGAAGTCCACGCCCGAAGGTGTGTACGTCATCAACCTGAAGAAAACCGACGAAACGCTGCACACGCTGCAAGACGATGGCGTTACGTACAAGGATACGGTCGTGAAGTATTGGATGCCGTTCGTGGGCAACACCGTTGGTCTGCACGATGCATGGTGGCAGCCTGATTCGGCGTTCGAAGATCCCCAGGCCTACGCCAACGGGTATGGCAGCCACGGGTGCGTGAATCTGCCAAGCGACAAGGCTGCCGAGCTGTACGACCTTGTGCAGCTCGCGGATGTGGTGGTTGTGCACCGATAGGCGCTGCGGCCTTGGCTTCTTCATATGGAAAAGCAAAGGCGGCTTCGTCCCTGCGTGGACGAAGCCGCCTTTTCGTTGCGGTCGCTTTGGCGCACGGTGCTACACCACGGTGATGTCGGCGCACTTCACGGGTACTACGCGCTGCAGCTCCGACAGCGGGGTCTCTATCTGGCATCCGATGCGCCCGCCGGAGAACATGATGCGGTCGTACAGCTCGGCCGTCTCGTCGATGAACGTGGGGAACAGCTTCTTCATGCCCACGGGGCTGCACCCGCCGTGGATATAGCCGGTCAGCGGCAGCAGTTCGCGCGACTTGATCATTGTGATGGCCTTTTCCCCGGCGGCTTGCGCGGCCTTCTTCAGGTCAAGCTCGCAGGCAACGGGAACCATGAACACGTAGTGCTGCCCCGATTTCGCCTGCGTCACCAGCGTTTTGAACACGCAATCGGGGTCTTGCCCCAGCGTGGCGGCCACTTCCATGCCGGACAGCGCCTCAGGGCACTCGAAATAGCGAACGGCGAAATCGGCGTGCGCCGCCTCCATCTCGCGCACGGCGTTGGTCTTATGCTCCTTTTCTTTCGACATGCAAAGCTCCTTTTGCCGAATGACTCGATTTTGATTCAGGTTAGCAGAAACTATGGCAGCTGGAGCGCATTCCAGACAAGTCGCGCGTATACGCTATACTGAAGCGCATGGATACCAAGGAAACATTCGATAACGCGCCTATCGGCGTGTTCGACTCCGGCTTCGGCGGGCTGACGGTGGCGCGTGAGATCGCCAAGGCGCTGCCGGACGAGTCCATCGTGTACGTGGGCGATTCGGCCCGCTGCCCGTACGGCCCGCGCAGCCTCTCTGAGGTCGACGGCTTCGTGCAGCAGATCGCAAGCTGGCTGGTTGGCCGGGGCGTGAAGCTTATCGTCATCGCCTGCAACACGGCCACGGCGGCCGGCCTTGCGCACGCGCAGCAGACGCTGCCCATCCCGGTCATCGGCGTGGTGGAGCCCGGCGCCCGCGCCGCGGCCCATGCCACGCGCAACAAGCGCGTCGGCGTCATCGCCACGAAGGCCACGGTGGAATCCGACGCCTACACGAAGGCCATTCGTCACATCGATGCCGGCATTACCGTGTTCTCCACGGCAACGCCGCGTTTCGTCGAGATCGCCGAGCAGGGCATCCGCATGGCGGAAGGCCCCATCGAGAATTACACGTCGCTTGCCTCGAAGGTCTACATCCGCCCGGCATTCCAGGAAATCGCGAAGGACTACCTTGAGCCGCTGCGCCGCTGCGAAATCGACACGCTTGTGCTCGGCTGCACGCACTTTCCGCTGCTGAAGGCCCTTATCGGCGGCGTGGTTGGCCACGATGTCACGCTCATCTCGTCGGCGAAGGAAGCTGCGCGTGACGTGTCCGAGATCCTTGGCCGCCATCACCAGCGCGCGCAGGCGGGGCGCTTGGCAACGTACGAGTTTTACACCACCGGCAACGACATCGAGGAGTTCCAAAGCTTCGGCAGCCGCGCGTTCTGCAAACCCATCGAGCGCGTCATGCACCTCGATTTGCCCGCATAGGAAGGAATAGCTTTGACTACCGTGCTTATCGCCAGCAATAACGCCCACAAGGCAACCGAGATTGCCGAGGCGCTTGATTTCCCGGGTTGGGAGTTTAAAACGCTCAAGCAGGTGGGCGTCAGCTCGGACCCGGTAGAAGATGCCGAAACGTTTCTGGGCAACGCGCGCATCAAGGCGCATGCGGCTCAACAGGCAAGCGGCGGCATGCCGGTGCTTGCCGACGACTCGGGGCTTGAGGTGGATGCGCTCGACGGTGCGCCCGGCGTGCACTCCGCGCGCTATGCGGGCGAGCCGTGTGACGACGCGGCGAACAATGCGAAGCTGCTCGATGCGCTCTCTGACGTTGCTGACGAGGCCCGTACGGCGCGTTTCGTGTGCCAGCTGGTGTTTCTGGACGAGAACGGCAACGAGGTGGATGCGCGCGGCACGGTAGAAGGCCGCATCGCACACGAGGCCCATGGCGAAAACGGATTCGGCTACGACCCGTTGTTCCTGCCCGAGGTGTTCGGGTTCGAGCGCTCGCTCGGGGAGGCGAAACCCGAGGAGAAGAATGCCGTTTCGCACCGCGGCAACGCACTTCGTGAACTTCGAGCGAAATTGTCTGGCACGTGCTAGAAGTTCTGGTATACTAAGCAAACTGTTTGGACGTCGGGACGTGGCGCAGTCTGGTAGCGCGCCTGCTTTGGGAGCAGGATGTCGCAGGTTCGAATCCTGTCGTCCCGACCAGTCGCGGGTGTGGTTCAATGGTAGAACTGAAGCCTTCCAAGCTTCTAACGCGGGTTCGATTCCCGT
>NZ_CDRSTZ010000072.1:0-6544 GCF_977052095.1 Senegalimassilia sp. | reverse complement strand
TCGAGAACATCGCCCTGGCCCTTACCATCAAGGGCGAGAAGGCCGATGCCGTCCGCGCGAAGGTCGATAGCACCGCGAACATGCTCGGCGTGACGGACGTCCTGCAGAAATACCCGCGCCAAATGTCAGGCGGCCAGCGCCAACGCGTTGCCGCGGCGCGCGCCATCGTCGCCGACCCGAAGCTGGTCCTTGCTGACGAGCCCACCGGCGCGCTCGATTCGCGCAACGCCGCCGTCCTCCTTGAGACGCTCGAGGTGCTGAATACGAAGCTGCACGCCACCATCATGATGGTCACGCACGATGCGGTCGCCGCCTCCTACGCCGATCGCATCCTGTTCATCAAGGACGGCAAGCTGTTCAACGAGCTGCGCCGCGGCGATGACGCCCGAACCGATTTCTACCAGCGCATCCTTGAAGTCCAGGCATTCCTTTCCGGCAAGCAGGGCGACTTCCCCGCGGTCGGCTTCGCGCCCTCGCACACCGTCGATCCGCGCAACTAGGCGGTGGCCATCATGTTGATGAAACTTGCCTTGCGCAACGTGCGCCGCAGCATGCGTGATTACGCCGTGTATTTCGTCACGCTTACTTTGGGTGTGGCGGTCTTCTACGCCTTCAACGCCATCGAGGACTCGCGTGTGCTCTTCGAGGCCCAGGAAGGCGCCGCGAACGTGTTCCTGGCATCCGGCGCGAGCATTTTCGACATCCTCGCGCAGGTCATGACCTATTTCAGCATCGTCGTCGCCGTGGTTTTGGGCTTTTTGGTCCTATACGCCAATCGATTCGTGGTCCGGGCGCGCAAGAAGGAATTCGGCACGTACCTGCTGCTGGGCATGAGCCCGCGCCAGGTTTCCTCGGTGGTGTTGACGGAAACGCTAACCGTCGGCGTGATCGCGCTGGTGGCGGGGCTTGGGCTGGGCTTCTTGATCTCGCAGGCGATCGCCTTCGCCACGGCGGGCCTTATCGGTGTGGCCATCAGCGACTATCATCTGCTGTTCAGCGTCCGATCCGCCGAGCTGACCCTGGGATGTTTCGCACTCATCTTCGTCGTGGTGGCCCTGTTCAACGCCGTGCAGATTTCGCGCTGCAAGCTTGCCACGCTGCTTTCGGCCAACTCCCGCAACGAGCGCATGCCCGTGCGCAACCCCATCGTCTGCCTCATCGTGTTCGTGCTGTCGTGCCTTGTTCTGGCGAAGGCATATGCCGAGCTCAACCTCGACGGCCTCGTTTACTTCGGCGAGCACTTCCGCATCGCAACCGCGCTGATGCTCGTCGGCACGCTGGGCCTGTTCTGGTCGGCGTCGGGGTTCTTCATCCTGCTGATCCAGCGTCTGCGCGGCGTGTACTTCAAGGGGCTCGCCATGTTCACCATGCGCCAAATCGCGGCGAAGGTGAACACCGCGTTCGTGTCGTTGTGGACGGTCAGCATCCTTCTGTTCTTCAGCATCGTCGTGTTCTCCACGGGCTTCAGCCTGGCGTCGCTCTTCTCCGACCAGCTGGAAGAGAACACCCAGTTCGACGCGTCTATCCGTGCGAGCCTGATGTCGCTCGATACCTCCGACATGGAGGCGGTGCCTTCCGAGCAGTACGGCGGGGAAGAGGAGAAGGCAGCCGCAATCGAGGAAACCGAAGCCCAGCGCAACGAGATTTACAGGCTATGGCAAGAGAACGACGGTTCCACCGCTGCGTACCTCAAGTCGCTCATCCCCGATTGGGACGAACGCGTGACCGGCTCGGCTCAGGTGGACACCTGGCTTGCGGACGATCTGACGAACAGGCAGCTCGTTGAAAGCTGCGGCTTCACGCTTGACCAGATCGGTTCCGACGAGAACTCCAGTATAGCCGACGAAGGCGTGCAATACGTATCGTTGTCGCAGTTCAACGCCGCGCGCCAGCTTGCGGGCGAAAAGCCGATCGAGCTTGCCGCAAACGAGTACCTGGTCGACAACACGGTCGACAAATCGGCCGACTACGCGAAAGCCCTTGGCCAAAAGGGACACGCAATCACCGTTGATGGTCATGCCCTGACCGCTTCCGGGCAGGTTGTTTCCCAATCGCTTCAGGTAAGCAGCATGAGTTGTCTGATCGCCGTTTTGGTGGTTCCCGACGAATTGGCGGCCGACAGGTTCGCCGCTGGCGATCTGCCGTACTTGAGCGAGCTGAACGTCAACCTGGCAAGTGATTCGCAAGAGCAGGCCATGAAAGACATGATGGCTGAATACGGGAAGGCGGCACCGCCGAGTGAAGAGCTTGTCGAAAAGGGCTGGACTTACGATCCCGGCGCATGGCCGGTGTCCTATTACGACACGAGCGAAAGCATTATCGCCGACAGCATGGGGCTTAAGTTGCTCTTGGTCTACCTGGCTCTTTATATCGGCTTCGTCTTCCTGATGACCACGGCGGCGGTTCTTTCCGTCCAGCAGCTCTCCGAGGTGGCGGACAGCATTCCGCGCTACCGCCTGCTGGCCCAGCTAGGTTGCGACAGGGACATGGTGCTACGAAGCCTGCGCACGCAGATCGGCATCTACTTCGTAGCTCCGCTTCTAGTTGCAGGATGCCATTCCGCATGCACAATCAGCCTTCTGTACAAGAACCTGCTGTCGCTTTGGGGCACGGGAGCCGTTACCAGCACGCTTGCCGTCGGCATCGCGCTGGTGGTTGCGGTGTACGCGGTCTATCTAGCCTCAACGTATCTGGTCGCGCGTTCGGCAGTCGTTTCCGGCGCGGGTAAGAAGCTGCTTGCGTAAGCTGAATACCGAAATGAGAAGGGGCGGTTGCCTGCGAACGATTCGCACGGCGGCCGCCCCTTACCTTACGCGCAAAACAACGTATTCGTTCAAGTTGCCCGTCTTGCCATCTGCCTCGAAACGGCTCACAAGGTCCGCGGAATCTGCCACCGCCGTCAACAGCCGCTCAATTTCGCACTCGTCGAAATGATGGCAATAACGGTACAGCCCCTGCGTATCCTGCCAACCCAGAAGATAATCGTTGCCAGGCAGCTCGGGAATTCCCAGCTCAGCACGCGCACGGCTCGTGGTTTCCTGCGCTTTGCGCGCCAGCTTCGCACTGTTCAGGAATCGCCAGAAGCTCACGGCCACGAACCCGCCCGGGCGCACCTTCGCGACAAGCGCGCGCAAAAGCCCCGCCCGCCAACGCTCCAGCGGCACATGATGCATGAACCCGAACGACACCGCCAAATCGCACGACGCATCCGGCACCTCAAGCGCCTTCCGAAGGCAACCGGCGGAAAGCCGCTCAATCGCATCAAGATTCTGGAAGGCTATTCGGGACAACGCGTCGGATTCGTTTCGCTCCCCGGCTTCCACCAGCGGATCGCAATTGTCCACCGCATAACCCGACAGCATCCTGCCAGGCAAGGCGTCCGCCAAATACCGCTCGAAACGCAAATTGCCGCAAGCCAAGTCAAGCACACGCAGCGGCTCTCGCCCGCTTGCGCCAGCATCGGCGACAACACATGCCCTCTCGCGACTCTCGCCGTCGGCAGCGTGCGCGTCTCGGCGAACCGAGCCTTCAAACGCCCCATCCGCGACGTGCAAAGCCCCAGGTTCGCAACCTGTTCGCCAGCCAGCCGCATCCATGTCCTCGAGCAACCGCACCCAACCCTGCCACGGCGAGTGTCGCGTCTGCGAGAACGATTCGGCGTTCGCGCGATAAAACTCCCCGGTCAACGCGCACAAGCGCAGCGCCAGCACCTCTTCGGCGTCCTTTGCCGCACCACCGCCCGACGCAAGGTCTTCAGCTGCATCGGCCGCGCAAGCTGCGCCGCCGCTTGCGACTGCACACACTTGCTCGCAGTTGGCATCCCCACGCGGTTCCATGTTCTTACGACTCGCGCATCTCTCGGGCGCATTGCGCCAGCACGGTAACAAAGCGGTCGACGTCTTCCGGCGTGTTCTGATGGAAGAAACTCACGCGCAGCGTTTCCTTGCCCTCGCGAAGCGAGATGCCCGCCGCCTGCAGCGACAGCGGATGCTTCCCGCGCCACGTGCCCGGCGCCACCGTCGTGTGGTTTTCCTCGCACGCCGATGCGCGCGACACGAACACGCTGCGATCGGACAGGTAGCGCACCGACTGTGCGTTCGACACGCCGGGGATGCTGAAGCTCAAAATGTAGGGGCTGCCGCCTGCAGGCGCGTGGATCACCACGTCGCCGATTTCGCGACGCAGCCCCGCAATCGCCCGTTCGCGCAGGTCAGCAGCGTGCTTCACATTCGCTTCCCCGTCGCGCACGGCAAGACGCACGGCCTCGGCCATGCCCGCCGCCAAAAACACCGGCTCGGTGCCCGAACGCAGCCCGCGCTCCTGGTTGCCGCCGAACGCCGTGGTGAACATCTTCACGCCGCGCTGCACGTACAGAATGCCGATGCCGCGCGGACCGCCGATCTTGTGCGCACCGGCAGTCAGCAGCTGCACGCCCCACTCGCGCGGGCACGTGGGCAGCTTGCCGAACGACTGCGTGGCGTCGCAGTGCAAAAGCGCTTCGGGCGCCAGCTCGTCGCGCAGCACCGCAACTTCCGGAATGGGGAAAATCCAGCCAACCTCGTTCTGCACGCGCATCATGGTGATAAGCGCCGTGGGCCCCGCCTGCAACAGCTCGCGCAGTTGCCCCAGGTCAAGCACGCCATCTGGCGCCTCAACATACGCGCACGGCCACTTGCTGTCACGGCGCATGCCACGCACAGTGCGCGTCACCGACGAATGCTCAAGCGACGACGTGATAATCTGCCCCGGATGCTCGCGATGCGCCAAGCACGCGCCGCGGATAGCCAGGTTGTTCGACTCGGTTGAGCCCGACGTGAAGTACACTTCGTCAGCATCCACGCCCAGCGCATCGGCAATGACAGCGCGGCTTTCCTCAAGCACCGCCTTCGCCTTGCGTCCCACGGCGTGCGGCGAAGAGGGATTACCCCAACTTTCCGCCAGCACCTCGTTCATGCGCGCAACAACTTCCGGCAGCGGCTGCGTTGTGGCCGCGTTGTCTAAATATGTCAGCGTGTCTTCCATGCGTTTGCCTTCACGTACTCAACCCACACGCGGCCGCGCTTGCCGGCGCTGCCGCATCTTTGATAGCGCCCATCATTCTAACCCGCGCTTCATAATGTGGGTAAACCGGTCGCAGTTCAGCGCAGAAACATCGATAATCGGCAAAACCGCAGTTCAATCATGGCGTTTTCGCGGGCTTGCACTACGTTTGCATAACAATTTCGGACGTCCTCGGGACTTTTCGTCCACCCCGGGGTCACGTCCTTCGAATTACAAGCCTTCATCTCAAGAATTATTTGCCGCATACTGGCTAAACGGTGCTTCGCTTGCCGGGCGGCCTTCTTTTGCGACAAGGAGGTGCCGCCGATGGATACTCAAACGGTCATTGCGCTCTGCGCGATTTTCACGGTTGTTATCGGAATTGTTGGCTTAGCCAACCGGAATTAGTGAACTGCATGCGTACAAAAAGAGAACCCGGCTTGCCCAGTCGAAAAGCTAGCCGGGTAATCTAACGTACAATGCCGCCCGGTATGCCGGGGCACCGTACGTCGCATATTACACGCTGCGAACACGTTTCGCAAGGGCGCACATGCCGTAGAATACCACCTATGGAAAAAACGCTGCTGAACATCATCTCCGAGCTGCGCCGCACCAGCGGCCCGCTTGACCCCAACGCGCTCGACCGCATCATCCGCGCACGAAACCGCGAGGTCGCAGGCCCCGTTCGCCATGTGGCGAAGAAAAACCTGCTGCCGCTTTACCAAGACATCAAGGCGCACCAGCCCCAAACGTGGGCCAGCTGGGACATCTCGCCCGAACTTGAGGCGCGCCTGGTTCGCACGCTGCAGGTCAAGCCGCGCCGCACCGCATCGGGCGTGGCCACCGTTACCGTGCTCACGAAACCGTGGCCGTGCTCAAGCGCGTGCCTGTACTGCCCCAACGACGTGCGCATGCCGAAAAGCTACCTGCACGACGAGCCGGCCTGCCAGCGCGCCGAGCGCAACTGGTTCGACCCGTATCTGCAGGTCACCGCACGTTTGCGCACGCTGCATCAAATGGGGCACGTCACCGACAAGGTCGAGCTCATCGTGCTTGGCGGCACGTGGAGCGACTACCCCGAGACGTACCAGATATGGTACATACACGAGCTGTTCCGCGCCTTGAACGACATGGGCTGCGAAGCCACGGTAGAGTGTGAATCCGAAACGCGCCGCGAGCAATACCAAAACGCCGGCATAGCCTGCGAACGCGACGACCTTGCCGCCTGGGCCTCCGAAGCGCAAGCGCGCGTCACCGCCGGCGATGCCTCCTACAACGAAACGGTTCGAAACCTATACGCTTGCAGAACCCACGCGGACGATTCCCGCTTGCGCACCCGAACGGATGACCGTAACACTACGACTGACAACGCTCTCGCAAACTGCACGACAATCGGCGATACGCAGAAGGCCGACCCCGAATCGGTCGCCCCTGAAGACCCGCAAGATGCAGCTCCCCGTAACGGCTGGGCCGCTGCCGCGCAATGGCAGACCGCAACGTTTCC
>NZ_CDRSTZ010000071.1:0-6756 GCF_977052095.1 Senegalimassilia sp. | reverse complement strand
GCTCGGCAGCGATGATTACGACCGGATCGCCGCCGATATCGCCGCGCACGCGGACGATGCGAGGAAGATGTAGAGGAGTGGTATATGGCCAGTATGCGAGTGCATGAGTTGGCGAAGGAGTTCAACATGTCGAGCAAGGACATGCTTGACAAGCTCCATGAGATGAAGATTCCCGCTAAAAGCCACGCGAGCATGCTGGCTGAGGCCTACGTGGAGAAAGTTCGCAAGAACCTTGCTCCTGAAATCAAGGAACGCGCCGGCGAGCTGCCCGCGGAAGAGGCAAAGCAGCTTGCTGAAGAGCGCGCCGAGGCAAAGCGCCAGAAGGCCGAGCAGGAGCGTGCTCGTCGCGAAGCCGTCGAGCAGGAGCGTGCGGCGCGCGAAGCCGAGCGCGCCCGTCGCGCCGAAGAGGGCGGCCATGCCCCGAAGCCTGCGCAGGACAAGGCGCCGAAGAAGGTTTCGAACAGCCCGTTTGAAAGCCTGCAGCATCAAATCGAGTCCGAGAAGGAGCGCGTGGCGCGCGAAGCCGCCGAGCGCAAGGCTCGTGCGCGTGCGGCTGCCATGGCCAAGGAAGTAGCGAAGAAGCAGGCCGTCGAAGAGGCGCTGCGCAACCGCAATTCCAAGGGAGGCTCGAAGGCTTCTGCCCCGGCGGCCCCGAAGCGTCAGGCCCCCGTTTTGGGCGCTCGCAAGTCCAGCTTCGACAGCCTGCTTTCCCAGATTGAATCTGAAAAGCAGCGCATCGAGAAGCAGAAGGCCGAGCAGCCCGCTCGCGGCAACAACGGCAACGGCAACCGCCAGCAGCGCGGTGCCGGCCGCAAGCATGGCAAGAAGGGCATGCATGTCGAGCAACACGTGCCCGAGCTTGAGCAGCAGAATCCTGCGGAGGATCGTTACGCCCAAATGGCCGTGAAGGCCGAGGAGCTGCAGCGCGACAAGGTGTTGGCCGAGGCTCGCGCCGCTGTTGCCGCCGCTAGCTCTCACGAGGGCGAAGGCCGTCGTAAGAAGCGTAAGCAGAAGCGCGAAGCCGAGGCGCGTGAGCGTTTGGAGATGGAAGCTATCGAGCGCGGCCTTGACCCGAGCCTGGTGCTTGACGACTCCGTCGTCGAGATCCCCCAGGGTTCCACGGTCGCCAAGTTCGCCGAGCTGCTTGGCGTGCAGCCCAACGATGTGATCAAGCGCCTGTTCATGCTTGGTCAGGTGCTTACGCTTACGCAGTCCATGTCCGATGAGCTTGTTGAGCTTATCGCTGACGACATGGGCCGCAAGGTGCGCGTCGTGTCGCCCGAGGAAGAGTTTGCTGTCGTGTATCACGACAGCGAGGAAGACCTCAAGCCGCGTCCGCCTGTGGTTACGGTCATGGGCCACGTTGACCACGGCAAAACGTCGCTGCTTGACGCCATCCGCCACACCGGCGTTGCCGAAGGCGAGGCCGGCGGCATTACGCAGCACATCGGCGCTTCCGTCGTGCGCATTGCCGATCATCAGATCACGTTCATCGATACGCCTGGCCACGAGGCATTTACTGCCATGCGCGCCCGCGGTGCGCAGGTCACCGACGTTATCGTGCTGGTAGTTGCCGCCGACGACGGCGTCATGCCGCAGACCATCGAGGCAATCAACCACGCGAAGGCCGCAGACGTGCCGATCGTTGTTGCCGTCAACAAGATCGATAAGCCTGGCGCGAACCCCGATCGCGTGCGTCAGGAGCTGACCGAGTACGGCGTCATCCCCGAGGACTGGGGCGGTCAGAACATGTTCGTCAACGTGTCGGCTAAGAAGAAGCTGCACATCGACGAGCTGCTCGAGACCATCTTGCTGCAGGCCGACGTGCTGGAGCTGAAGGCGAACCCCGATGCCGAGGCTTCCGGCTTCGTCATCGAGGCGAATCTTGACAAGGGCCGCGGCCCGGTTGCCACCGTGCTGGTGCAGCGCGGTACGCTGCATCCTGGCGACACCGTGGTTGCCGGCACTTCTTACGGTCGCGTTCGCGCACTGGTCGACCCGCACGGCAAGCACGTGGACGGCGCTCGTCCGTCCGACCCGGTTGAGATTCTGGGTCTGAACAGCGTGCCGACGGCAGGCGACGAGTTCCGCGTGTTCACCGACGAGCGCGATGCCCGCAAGCTCGCCGAAGAGCGTGCCCTGCGTGCGCGTCTGGCCGAGCAAGAGACAAAGGCCCATATGAGCCTGGACGACCTGTTCAACCGCATTGAGGAAGGCAAGCAGACCGACCTGAACCTGATCGTGAAGGCCGACGTGCAGGGCTCCATCGAGGCACTGCGCGATGCGTTCAACAAGATGGACCAATCCGAGGTGCGCATCAATATCGTGCACTCGGCTGTTGGCGGCATCACCGAGACCGACGTCACGCTGGCTGCGGCTTCCGACGCCATCATCATCGGCTTCAACGTGCGCCCGACCGGCAAGTCCAAGCAGCAGGCCGAGAAGGAAAAGGTGGACATTCGCCTGTATCGCGTTATCTACCAGGCCATCGAGGACATCAACGCTGCACGCGTTGGCCTGCTCAAGCCCGAGATCGTGGAAGAGGACACCGGCACTGCCGAGGTTCGCGAAACGTTCAAGGTCCCGAAGGTGGGCACCATTGCCGGTTGCTACATCACCGAGGGCGAGCTGCACCGCGACGACAAGGTGCGCATCGTGCGCGACGGCACCGTTATCTTCGAGGGCGAGCTTGCTTCGCTAAAGCGCTTCAAGGACGACGTCAAATCCGTCAAGCAAGGCTATGAATGCGGCATGGGCGTGAACGGCTATCAGGACATCAAGGTGGGCGACACCATCGAGGGTTACACCGTCAAAGAGGTTGAGCGCACCGAGTAGCATCAACGCTATGGCAGCCTGGAATGCAGGCTGCCATATGCTTTTGTGGGCAGGTGATTTGGGCTCGATGCGGTATGCGGCAAACGGGCCTTGCGCATGAAGCGGTATTTGCTTTCGCGCGGGGTTATTGCCGGCATGCCGCAGCGGGCCCTTTCGCTGCGCTATCATGAATTCGCGGCTTTGGCGATGTGCGTGTGCGCTTTTCGCAAGGTCGTTAGGTTATCGTATCCCTCTCTTCGCTGAAGACGTTAGGAGCAAGAGGTATGAAGCAAGGTTCTACGAACCGCAAAGTGAATGAGCAGGCGCGCGAAGTCATCGCGTCTATCCTGCTGTTTGAAATCTCCGATCCGCGACTTACGCTGGTCACCATTACGGGTTGCGAGGTCAGCTACGACCGTAGCGTGTGCAACGTGTATTATTCCGCCGATCGAAACGAATACGAAGACGTGGCGGCGGCTTTCGAAAAGGCTTCGGGCCGTATTCGCTCGCTTATGGCGCGTAAGCTTTCTTGGCGTGTGGCCCCTGCGCTACGTTTCATTCTCGATAAGTCCGTTGACGAGGCCGAGCGCATTGCTTCGGCGCTTGAGCGAGATGCCCAACGCAATCGCGAATCCGCTGAGATTGCAGCAGCTCACGAGGCGGCTTTTGTTGCTGAAGAGCGCGACGAAGAGGAATAGGTAACGCTATGGCAGTTTCTCCTCAAACGAATTGCACGCTCGCTGAGGTTGCGAATCGCATGCGCGAGCTTGACGATTTCGTGGTGTGCGGACACGTGAGCCCTGACGGCGACTGTTTAGGGTCGCAGCTGGCTTTGGCTGCGGCGCTGCGGCGTCTTGGCAAGCGCGTTTCTTGCGTGCTGGTGAAAGACGAGCCGGTGGAGGCGAACTTGCTGCGCGTGCTGGATGGCGCACAGGACCTGGTGTTCGCAGGCGCGTACAAGGGTGCACCCGGCGCGTTCGTGGGCGTTGACGTGCCTACGCGCGAACGCATCGGTGAGGCTGCGTGCGCGCTGCTTGACCAGGCGCCTTTCTCCTTCACTATCGACCATCACGCCGTTGATACGACGATGTGCGACATGGTGTATGTCGATCCCGATGCGGCATCCACCACTATGCTCATCTGGGAGCTTGCGGGCTACCTTGGCGTTGAGCGTACCGGCGCCGTTGCCAATTGCTGCTATACCGGTTTGGTCACGGACACAGGGCGCTTCCAGTATCAAAACACCGACGAGCGCTGCATGAGCCTTGCCGCTGAGATGGTTGCCGCGGGCGCCGATCCAGCAAGCGTGTCGCGCGAGGTGTTCCAGAACCGCACGTACGCCTCTATGCGTCTTGAGGCAACGGCTATCATGCGTGCCGAGTTCAGCGAAGATGGAGCAACTGCTCTTGGCTACCTGACGCGCGAAGATTTCGCTCGTTTCGGTGCGCAGAAATCAGATGCCGAACCTGTTATCGACGCGCTGCGCCGCATCGAGGGCGTGCGCGTGGCATGCATGCTGCGCGAGCAGGAGGATTGCATCCGCGGGAGCCTCCGCGCGAAAGACGATACGGATGTGTCGGCCATTGCGCGCACGTTCGGCGGCGGAGGTCATGTTGCCGCGGCGGGCTTCACGCTGTACTGCACGCTTGATGATGCCGTTGCGCAGGTTCGCGCTGCGCTGGCAGAGGCGGTGCGCGCTTCGTGAAGCGAGGGGAATCTGGACTGTCGTTGGTTGTCGGAGTGGACAAACCCTCGGGCATGACATCGCACGACGTGGTGAATCGGTGCCGTCGGATTTTCGGCGAGAAGCGCGTGGGACATACCGGCACGCTTGATCCGCTTGCCAGCGGCGTGCTTCCCATCTGCATCGGCCCTGCAACCCGATTGGGTGCGTACCTGACGGGGCATGACAAAGCGTATCGCGCCACCATCGCGTTCGGCGTGGGCACGGATACCGATGACTGCGAAGGCGCGGTAACCAGAACGGCGCCAGTGCCGGTTGAAGTCGGTGACCGGGCGTTTGCGGAGCAGTTCGTCGCGCAGATGGTGGGGCCTCAAAAACAGCTGCCACCTGCGTATTCTGCCATTAAAGTTAATGGTAAGAAGTCGTACGAGGCTGCACGCGAAGGTCATATCATCGAACTGTCTCCTCGAGATATAGAGGTGTATCAGGCTGCTTTGCTTGCCGTGCGCGAAGGTAACGGCGATGCGCTGCCCGAGTGGGACGTGGAGTTCCGCGTTTCGAAGGGAACCTATATTCGAGCCTTGGCCCGCGATATGGGGCTGCGCCTTGGTTGCCCTGCGCATCTCAGCGGTTTGCGCCGCTTAGAGGTTGGCGGGTTGCAGCTTGACGAATGCGTTTCGCTTGAGGCGCTTGAGGATTTGAAGCTGCGCGCCGCGCTTGACCCGGTGCGTTTGCTGGGCGTTCGCTTCGTGTATGCCGATGGCGCGCTGGCGAATGCTGTCAAGAATGGCAATGCGCTTCCTGCTGCTGCGTGCACGTTGTTCGAGCGGCGCAGGACGACGGTGCAGGCCGAGCTGTGCGCATGTACTGCAGGCGTTTGCGAAAGCGCCGAGCCGCCCGCCGATGGCGAAGTGGTGGCGGTGATCTTCGAAAACAAGGTCATCGCGCTGTATAAGTATGAAGAGAAGCATGTTCGTTTTAAGGCATGCTGCGTTTTTCAGACGGGGGTGCTTCGTGGCTCCGATATTTAAGGCCGACGATTCGTTTGACCGTAGCTTGTTCAAGGGTACCTCGTGCGCGTTCGGCGTCTTCGATGGCGTGCATTGCGGGCATCGCTTCCTGCTTTCCTGCGCGCAGCAGACGGCTGCCGAAAACGGTGGGAAGTCGATTGCGCTGACGTTTGACATCGATCCTGACGAGATGTTCAACGCTGATCGTCTTCGCAAACTTATGTCGAACGATGAGCGTTTGGAGATGCTGGCGCAAACGGGCGTCGACGCTGTGGTGGCGCTGCCGTTCACGAAGGATTTCGCCGCCAGTTCGCCTGAGGAATTCCTTGATCGCACGTTTGGGGGGCATGTTCCTGCGCATCTGCATGTGGGTTCCGATTTCCGTTTCGGCGCGAAGGCTGCCGGCACGGTGCCGGATTTGAAGGCATGGGCGAACTCGCATGGCATGGTGGTAGATGCCCACGACTTGAAAAGCGAGGACGGCGCACCCATCACGGCCACGCGCATCCGCAAGCTTTTGGCTGCGGGCGAGATCGTGAAGGCGAATCATTTGCTTGGGCGACCGTATTTCATGACCGGCATCGTCAAGCCGGGGCGCGGAGAGGGTGCCGACATGGGCATTCGCACGGCAAACCTGGTGGTGGGCGATCAGCTGCGCCCGCTCGGCGACGGCGTGTACGCGGCGTACGCGGATGTGGAAGGCAGGCGTTACAAGGCTGCGGTGAACGTTGGCATTGCCGCTTCGTTTGCCGATCGAGCCATCGCCACGTGCGAAGTGCATATCCTTGATTTCGATGGCGATATCTATGGTCAGTACATGAAGGTGGAATTCATTGAATGGCTGCGCCCGATGCGCAAGTTCGATGACATCCAGGAACTCATTGCCACCATTCAAGGGAACATCGATTGGGTTCGTAAGAACCTGTAGCCATACGTTTCGATAGTGCCTATTGCTAGGGCGGTCGGATTAGCACTCCGGCCGTCCTTTCTGCGTTTCGCCATGAAAAAAGCGGCTCCGAAGAGCCGCTTTCGTAGAACCAGTTGAGCCTGAAATGCTTACACGATGCCCTGGGTCATCATGGCGTCGGCAACCTTCAGGAAGCCCGCGATGTTGGCGCCCATGACGAAGTTGCCCTCGTGGTCGAACTGCTTGGCGGTGTCGTCCACGTTGTGGAACATGCCGCGCATGAGCTGCTCGAGCTTGCCGTCAACCTCTTCGAACGTCCAGCTGAGGTGCTCGGCGTTCTG
>NZ_CDRSTZ010000070.1:0-7017 GCF_977052095.1 Senegalimassilia sp. | reverse complement strand
AAAAGGTTGCGAACAGGCGCGGCGACTCGGCCGACCTGACGCGATGGCGCCCCGGCGGGGGCGCGGCAGGCAAACGGCGCGTTACGCGGCGAACGTCTTGCTCGTGCCGTCAGTATACTCCACGGTCCACGTGCTGTAGTCAACGGCGAACGTGGGTTCATCAAGTTCGAACACAAGCTCGGGCGCTTCCACGCCGCCGCCTTCAACAACGGCTTCGCCTTCCTCGTCGGCGGCAACCAGCTCGGGCGACTCCAGGAACGCCTCCTCGGCGGCAGCCTCGGCGGCGGCGCGCTCGGCCTCGGCGGCAGCGGCGGCAGCCTCGGCGGCCGCGCGCTCTTCCTCTGCGCGCTTCGCAGCGGCGACGGCGCCGTCGGCAACCTGCTGCTTCCACGACTCGGCCGTGGGCATGCTGATGCGCGCGATGGAAGCCTTATCGCCCAGCTTCCCACTGTTGTATGCATCACGTACAACGCTCAGCACCTCGGCAGCGCTCTCCTCGATGCTGCTCACGTCGTTCATGCGCAGGCGCACGGGCAGCTGGCCGTTTTGCAGATCCACCTCAAGCCACGTGAACATAAGCTCCTGGCCGTCTTCGATCTCGCGCTGACGCTTGTTGTAGATAAGCGTCTGGTTGCCGATCTTGCGGAACTGGTTCTCGAACCACGTGCGCATCACGTCGTTCCACAGCTCGTCGGAGCCTTCTTCGCCCGCATTCAGATACTGGCGCGTGCCCAGCTTCACCAGCATGCGCAGCGTGTTCTCCACTGGCGCGTCGTCGCTTCCAGCCGCGTGCGTGCGCATGAGCGCGGAACCTACATACGTGTAGCTGCGGCCGATTTCCAGGCGCAGCTCCTCGGAGTCGATGCGCTCGTCCACGTCCACGATCAGCGTCAGGGAAGGTCTTGGTTGTGCCATGTTCAAACCCCTCATTCGTCTTGCGGCGGCTGCCTGCGCGCCGCGCCCCTCACGGGCGCCACGCCGGCTCATCCGCCTGTTCCTCTTCGCTAACCAAAGTATAAATGCCCAGTTCAGCGCAAAATCATCCCGCAAGGATGATATGCGCGCGCTCATACATCCCCCTCTTATGATTCCCGTCAAACCCGCCGCCGTAGTATCGAATCACCGCATTGGGGACGCGGCGCTGTGCCGCATTCGGCCAAGCCGCCACCCTCCTCCCTCCCCCCCCCTTGCAGGCGGAAGGCTGAGGTGCAGTACCGCGCCGTGTCTCCAATGCGGAAGACGAAAAGGAACGAGTAAGTAAAGGAGAGGAGGGGCATATGGCGAAACTTTCTTTGACTCGCCGCAGCTTCCTGAAGGCGTCCGCTATGGCGGGTGCTGCCGCAACCGTGGGGTTTGCTGCTGCACCGTCCGCGGCTCTGGCCGAGGGCGCTGATCCGACGGCCGGTGAAGTGAAGCGTATCCGTTCTTGCTGCCGCGCTTGCGGTAAGGTTGAGTGCGGTACGTGGGTCACCGTCCAGGACAACAAGGTGATCAAGGTCGAGGGCGATGAATCCAACGCTCACAGCCGTGGTCACTGCTGCGCGAAGTCTCAGTCGTCGATGCTCGCACTGTACCATCCCGATCGTTTGCGCTACTGCCTGAAGCGCACGAACCCCAAGGGCGAGGACGATCCCGGTTGGGTGCGTATTTCCCTGGCCGAAGCCTTCGACGAGGCCGGCGCCAAGCTCAACGAAATCGTGGAGAAGTACGGCGGAGAAGCCAACTTCGCCATGGGCGGCACGTCCCGCGTGTGGGCGCAGCCTCCGTACGGCACCTTGAAGTCCATCTTCCCGACCCCGAACGCCCATCTGGCGTACGAGATCTGCAAGGGCCCGCGTCACTTCGCCGGTATCCTGACCGACGAAATCGGCTCGCCCTGGATGGAAGTCGAGCAGGGTCCGCTCGTGTACGTGCAGTGGGGCACCGCTGCCGAGTACTCGAACTACGACTCCACGAACCGTACCGTGGTCGACTGCTCGCAGCGCGCTTACAAGCATATATTGGTAGACCCCCGCATGACGCCGTTGGGAAAGGAAGCCGACCTGTGGCTGCCCCTGCGCGTCGGCACCGACTTGTGCCTGTCCCTGACGTGGCTCAAGTGGATTCTGGACAACGAAGCCTACGACGATCTGTTCGTGCGTCGTTGGACGAACGCCCCGTTCCTGTGGAATCCCGAGAAGGATGGCCGCACGAAGAAGGGTTGGTTCCAGGAGATGAACGGCGGCGTGGATATGGAATCCCGTATCCTGACCGAGGCCGACGTTGACCGCGAGTGGATCAGCCAGTGGTGGGAGCCGGCCGACGAGCAGTACAGCTATCGCCGCTTCATCTGCTGGGATGAGAACAACAACAAACCGACCTACTGGGACGCCGAGGCCTGCCAGTGGGAGGGCGAGAAACATAAGATCCCGACCACCGGTACGTGGATCGAGCATCCCTACAAGCCCATCATCGCGGACGCCTGGCTGCCGGATCCGTCGCACTTCGCCGACCCGGCCGACCCGACGTACGACGCATACTGGAACGCCGGCAACGAAGGCGGCAAGAAGTCCAACCCCATGGGCCTGCCGAAGAACCCCGCGCTGTTCCCCGGCGGCGTGGAGATCAAGCTGAAGAACGGCACCACCATCAAGGCCGGCACCGTTTGGGAAGCCTTCTCCGACTCCCTGTCCGAGTACACGCCCGAGTACTGCGAGAGCGTGACCGAGGTTCCTGCTGAGAAGGTCGTCGAGGCCGTGAAGATCTACACCACGCGCCTGAACCCGCTGCACGGCAACGGCGGCATCCACTATCAGCTGGCCCCCGACCAAACGGGCCACGCGGTGCAGAACTCCCGCGCCCTGCAGCTGATTGCCTGCATCACCGGCAACTCCGACGAGCCTGCGGGCAACCGCGGTTCCTCGAAGGCCGAGGTCGACGGCTGCTGCGGCCGCGCGAACATGAAGGTCACCGACCACGAGCCGCGCGACTGGGGTATCCGCGAGGGCGTTGGCACCATGGAACTGGGCAACACGCCGCGCGACCTGTCCATCGACGAGCAGGTTCCGCTGATCCAGAGCTTTGTGCAGTACCTCATCGACGAGAAGTCCCCGCTGGCCGAGCGCTACGGCAACCATGTGCCTTCCGCCGAGGAAGCGCGCTGGATCGCAGAGCGCAAGGGCGGCGCATACAAGAGCTCGCGCGCATGGCCTGGCCTGAAGACCTCGTTCGACAGCAACGCCAAGCAGATTTCCGCTGAGCGCTTCCCGCTGCTTCGCTACTGGAACCGCTGGGCCGACTCCGCAACCATCTGGGACTCCATCAACGGCATCGACACCCCGTATCAGATCCATGGCGGCGTGTGCATGTCCGGCGACTTCATGAACGAGTCCAACCTGCTTGAGGCCTGGGAGGCTCTGACCCGCCTGGACTTCTGGCTGGACTTCAACTTGTGGAGCTGCCCGAACAACGGCTGCGCCGACATCGTCATCCCCGTCCTGCACTGGCTCGAGGTCAACACCGGCCGCGTGTCCCAGGGCGCCGGCGGCATCTTCGGCGCTGGTCAGCGTGCAGCTGAGCCCATGGGCGACTGCGTCTACGACCCGGTTGCCGTTATCTGCCTGCACCTGGCAATGGCGAAGGCCGTTTCCGGCAAGGAGCATCCGACGCGCGCCGACATCCCGGCGGACCGTTCGGCTCTCATCTGGAACGACCGCGACCTGAACTACGACGGTTGGAACAACCTGGACTACAACAACTTCGTGCAGATGGGCGGCGACGTCACCTACGAGCAGCAGGAGTACCGCGTGCTCAAGGATGCTACCGACTGGTGGCGCATCGAGGAGTTCAAGGACAAGGAGAACGAGCCCGAGCAGGTCATCCCGGCGTTCCCGAGCTATGCCGCCGCCGAGCAGCCCGCGCAGGCCATCAACGACGTGGCGGGCCCGGACTTCCCCGAGTACGCTGCGAAGTTCCAGGAAGAAGGCTGGTTCGACTGCCGCAAGTGGCATCCCGAGCGTTGGGGCACGTACCGTCGTTGGGAGATGGGTTACCGTCGTCAGCAGGGTGGCTACAACCTGTACGCCGCCATCGACGAGAAGTGCGGCTTCATGACCCCGACCGCCAAGGTCGAGGTGTGGTCCACCATCGCCGAGACGTACATCCCGGATACCACGAAGACGTTCGCGGAAACCTGCAGCCCGGATCGCGCCGCTTACGATGGCAAGATTCCGGACATCGACAAGTTCCCGCACTGGTTCGAGCCGAAGAACTCCAAGGTGGAGGCTCCGCGTTACTACCACAAGGACCAGGCCGACCAGATTTCGACGACCGACTCCTACATCAATGACAACTACAAGGGCGATCATCTGATGGAAGAGTACAAGGAGAACCTGCAGAAGTACGGCGACGACCACGCGTTCATCATGACCACTGGTTCCCGTCAGCCCGTGTACTTCCACTCCGAGCATCGTCAGCTGCCTTGGTGCCGCGAGCTGTGGCCGTCGCCACGTGTTGAGATCAACCCGTCCGACGCCGCGCGCATGGGCATCGAGCAGGGCGATTGGGTCTGGATCCGCACGCCTTGGGGCGCAGTCCGCGAGGTCGCCGACCTGTACTACGGCATCAAGGAAGGCACCATCAACGCCAACCACGCGTGGTGGTACCCCGAGATGGACACGGCAAGCCACGGCTTCGAACTCGTCGGCATCAACTGCTGCATGGACAAGTACGCCCAGTGCTGGGTGTGCGGAGCTTCGCAGCTGCGCGGTATCCCGGCGCTGATTTACAAGGCAACGGCTGAGAACTCCCCGTTCAACAACCCGGTGCCGTGCGATCCGAAGGGCAATCCGGCCATCACGAACGCCAACGACCCGCGTCTGAAGGAATGGCTGTCCAACGACCCGCGTCTGGCCGACGCCAAGGTCGAGCTGACGTTCGCCAACATGGACGCCAAGGGCTGCCAGCCCTCCATCCAGTCGCCTGACGCGCTGGCAACGGGCAAGCTGTCCCAGGGCTCCGTCGGCAACGACGCGCTGGGCCAGTACAGCAACAAAGGCTCGCTGAGCGACAAGCTTGGCTCTTACAAATAAGGAAAGGAGGTTCCACCCATGGCTAATTACGCGATCATCACCGACCTGAACCGCTGCACGGGCTGCCTGGCCTGCACGGTTGCCTGCAAGGCAATCAACGGCGTTGACGTCGGCAACTTCTGGATCAAGACGCTGCGCATCGGTCCGCACCCCATCGAGGGCGGCTCGGGCCAGTACCCGGACGTGGAGATGTACTTCCTTCCGGTCCAGTGCCAGCACTGCAAGAACCCCGAGTGCGTGCGCGTGTGCCCGACCGGCGCGTCCCATATCCGTGAGGACGGCACCGTGCAGATCGACAAGTCCAAGTGCATCGGCTGCCGTTTCTGCGCTCTGGCCTGCCCCTACGGCGTTCGCTACCTCAATGAGGAAGAGCGCGTTGTTGAGAAGTGCACCATGTGCGAGCAGCGCATCAGCCAGGGCGAGCTGCCGCAGTGCGTCGCCCAGTGCGGCGCCCGCGCCCGCTTCTTCGGCGACCTGGACAAGGGCGTCGACAACTTCGAGGGCCCGGCACATCCGGACAGCCCCGGCTGCCAGTACGACGAAATGACGAAGACCCGCGTCAAGCTGAAGGACTACGTCGAGGCGTACACGGAAAACGATATCCATCATCTCAAGGACGCAGGCAACAAGCCCAAGCTGATGTACCTGCTCCGCGAGGGTCGAAAGTGGAGGGAGTAGACTCATGAATCCGGAATGGCCTCTAATCCTCTTCACGTTCTTCCTGTGCCTGTCCGGCGGCATCCTGGGCGCGCAAGGCCTGCTCACGGTGCTCGGTAAGGGCAAGAAGATGCAGAACGTGGCGCTTATCGCCGCGCTCGTGACCCTGGTTGTCGGCGGTATCTGCGTGTTCATGCACCTGCAGCACTGGGAGCGCATCTTCAACGCGTTCGGCGCGCTGCTTGCCGGCAACGGCTACGGCGTTTCGGGCATCACGCTCGAGCTGTGGGGCTGCGTCATCGAGTTCATCGCGATCGTGCTGTTCTTCCTGTTCGCACGCCGCGCTGAAGACGGTGTGGCTCCGAAGGGGGTCGGCGTCCTGGCCATCATCGTTGGCCTGGCGCTTCCCATGGTCACCGGCGACTCCTACCTGATGCCGTCGCTGCCCACGTGGGACACCCCGCTGCTGATCGTGTACTACCTGACGAACACGATCTTCATGGGCGGCCTGGCCGCGCTCGTGATCGCTGGCGTGACCGGCGACACCGAGTCCCGCGACTTCATGGTGAAGACCGCCCTGGTCGGCGCCGTGGCCCAGCTGGTCGTTGTGCTGGTGTACGCGTTCATCATCAACGGCTCCGCTGGTACGTACTCCGCTGACATCAGCTTCTACTTCGACCCGACGCTGCCCGACGTGCCCATGGTGGATCGCGCGGCCGTGGTCGGCAGCCTGCTGGCTGGTTCGAACGCGCTGATGTTCTGGCTGGGCGCCATCATCGTCGGCATCATCGTGCCGGCCGTGGTCACCTGGCTGGGCAAGGGCAAGGATGGTCAGCAGCTGGCCGTCTACGCTGGCGGTGCAGGCGTGTGCTGCATCATCGGCGGCATCATCTGGCGCGTGCTTCTCTACGCAGCCGCGATGCACATCTTCGCCCTGTTCTAGGAAGTTTGCGGCGGGTGGTGTGTCTGCCCGCCGCATGAAGGGGCTGGCTGCAGGTCGGCCGGCCCCGAACCGGGTGCGAAGCGGGGGATTGTCCCTCGGTTGCAAGGCGGTGCTTCGTGCGCGCCACCTGGTTGTTTTGCGAATGCGAGGCCGGTTCTGGTCGGCCGGTTTCGCAGGAACGCGAGTCTGACCTGCAAGGATTCGCGGTTTGAAAAAGCGTGTTGGAGGGGGCTTTCACACTGTGCCCCGCTTTCGGCAACGGAAGCCCCCTCATGCACGCGTTTTCGCGTTGATTGGGGTGCCGCCACCGGCATCTCGCGTTGCACCGGCAAGTGGGACAAAGGGACA
>NZ_CDRSTZ010000069.1:0-7069 GCF_977052095.1 Senegalimassilia sp. | reverse complement strand
ACTATTTGCCCTGATGGCGGGGCTATTGGCTCGGGCAAAGGCACGGGCGGCGCCGTGGTGGTCATGGACGTCACCGACGGCAGCATCGTCGCGCTTTCCAGCTATCCCACGTTCACGCCTTCCACGTTCGTCGGCGGCATCACGCAGGACGAGCTTGACTTGCTGCAATCAACCGAGGCGTTCAGCCCGCTGCTCAACCGAGCTGTGCAGGGCACGTACCCGGCCGCATCCACGTACAAGGCCTTTACCGGCCTGGCCGCGCTTGAAAACGGCATGGCAACGGCCGACGAAACGTGGACGTGCACGGGCGAGTGGGACGGCTTCAATTCCGGCGATGTGCAGAAATGCTGGAAGGAAGGCGGCCACGGCACGCTTGATCTGCGCGGCGGCATCGTGAACTCGTGCGACGTCGTGTTCTACGACATCGGCTACAAGTTTTGGGACGCTGGTGCGAACAAGGGCAAGTCGGCCACGCTTCTGCAGGACTTCCTGAAGAAGTATCGCCTTGACCAAACCACCGGCATCGACCTGTCCGGCGAAGCGGCCGGCCGCATTCCCACGCCCGAGTGGAAGGCCGAATACTTCCGCGACACGCCCGAGGACGCGCAGTGGAAGGGCGGCGACTACACGAACATGTGCATTGGCCAGGGCTATGTGCTGGTCACGCCCCTGGAGATTGCCGTAGGCTATGGCGCCATCGCTTCGGGCAACATCGTCAAACCCCACCTGCTCAAAGAGGTGCGCAACGCCGCGGGCGACGTGGCGCTGACGTATCAGTCGCAGGTGGTTGACACGCCGGACGTGTCCATGAGCGACCTGGCCGTCATCCGCAACGCGCTGCGCGGCGTCACCACCGACACCGAAAGCATCGCGAAGCTTTTCAACGAGCAGGGTATCGACCCCGAAACCGTGGCCTGCAAAACGGGCACGGCAGAATATACGGATATGGAAGATACGGCGTGGTTCGCCTGCTATGCGCCCTACGACAACCCGAAGTACGTGGCGGCGTGCCTGGTTGAGCATGGCGGCGGCGGTTCGGCGGTTGCCGGTCCCATTGCCGCGAAGGTCATGGCGGCTGCGCTTGCGTCCGATTCCGCATCGGGTGATGTGGGAACCATCGAAGGTTCGTCGGGCCGTTCGCTGGAAGGCGCCGGCAAAAGCACGTCAGGCGGACGTTCGGACTAACGGAAAGGGGGAGCACCATGCCGCAATTGCCTCAAATCAATTCGCTGCGTCATCCGGAAGCATCCATGTCGCGCTCGGCGGGTCGTTCGCGCCGCTTTCCGTGGCTGAACCTGCCGTTCCTCGTTGTCATCGTGCTGCTGGTGGGCTACGGCCTGACCATCGTGTACTCCGCCGTGCGCGTGGACGCCGACTACCAGTACAGCCGCCAGATCGGCGGCGTGGCCGTGGGCGTCATCTGCATGATCTTGATGTGGCGCTTCGATTACCGGCGCCTGTCGGAATACACCACGCTGTTCCTGATCGTGAACGTGGTGCTCATCCTGTCGCCGCACATCCCGGGCCTGGGCACCGACGCGGGCATGGGCGCGAAAAGCTGGATCAAGCTGGGCATGCAGATTCAGCCCGGCGAGTTCGCGAAGATCACCGTCATCCTGATGGACGCGGCCGTGATGGCGCGCTACGGCGGGCGGCTTGACGATCCGCGCGAGTACCTGAAGGCCTTAGGCATCATGCTGGTGCCGTTTGTGTGCATCATGACGCAGCCCGACTTGGGCACGGGCCTGGTTTACCTGTGCATTGCCGCGTTCGCCCTGGTCATGGGTGGTGCGCGCCCGAAATACCTGCTTATCACGCTGGCTGTGGGCATAGCGGCCATCGCCGCCGTGTTCGCCGTCGACGAGGTGTTCAAGTCCTCAACGGGCGAATACAAGCTGCTCAAGCAGTATCAGCGCAACCGCCTGCTGGTGTTCATGGACCAGTCGGGCACGGCAACCACCGACGAGGGCTACAACCTGCAACAGGCGAAGGTGGCCATCGGTTCGGGCGGGTTGTTCGGCAAAGGCCTGTTCCAGGGTACGCAGCACTCGCTGGGACTTTTGCCCGAGGCGCCCACCGACTTCATCTTCTGCGTGCTTGCAGAAGAGCTGGGATTTTTCGGGGCGCTGGTGCTGCTGGGCCTGTACGCGGCGCTCGTTTTGATATGCTTTCGCATAGCGCGCGGTGCCGGCGACCTGTTCGGCATGGTCATCGTCATGTGCGTCGTGGGGATGTGGCTGTTCCAGATTCTCGAGAATATCGGCATGGACTGCGGCCTTATGCCCATCACGGGCATTCCTCTGCCGTTCATGAGCTACGGCTCGTCGTTCATGGTGGTGAATTTCTTCATGCTCGGCATGATCGGGTCGGTGTGGACGCACAACTCCGCGCTTAAACAGCACTAGGAAAGGAACGCCATGCAGCTTCCTGTGGATATCGGGGCGGTGCTTGAAGAGGCCGTCAACGTTGAGGCCGCGCGCGCGGTGCCTATCTCCGTCAGCGTGTATGTGGACCCCAGCGCGCCCGGCGACGTGCAGGCCCACGTGCGCCAGGCGTTTGCCAGCGCATCGGAAACGGCGCGCGTATCGCTCATCTACCTGGACGGACGCCGGTTCGAGCCCAATCCTGACGATGACATGGCCGCCATTGTGGCCGGCCTTGACGAGCGCGTGGGGGCGTGCGCGGCAGCGTGCCGCGCGGCGGGCGTGCCCACCATGGTGGCAACCACGTTGCCGCAGCTGGTGGCCGCCATCGCGAAGGCCGCGGGCAACGCCATTCCCGAGGCGGACATCGTGGCGCCGAAGCTGACGGCGAAGGTGTACGAGCACGTGTCCACCGCCGCGGCAAGCGCGCCGGCCATCGGCGCATCGTGGGGCGCTCCGAAGCCGCCGCAAGACGGCGACGTGGGCATTCACGAACCCATCGAGCTGACCGAAGAAGCGCGCGCCACGCTTGATGCGCGCATGGGCGCGTGGGTTGCGGCGGCGTGCAGGGGCAAGCGTCTGGCGTTTGCCTGGGCATTCCCGTTCGTGCGCCGTCCGCTGGCGCTGGAAACCGTCAACGCTACGGCTGTACAAAATGCCGGTGTTGGCCTGCTGTTTTTGATTCCGGGCGCCGATTTGCCCGTCATGACGCTCAACCAGGCAAAGATGCTGCTGCAGATTTCGGCCGCCTACGGTCAGTCGCTTGACGCTGGCCGCGTGCGCGAGCTTGCGGCGCTGGTGGGCGGCGCGTTCGCGTGCCGCACGGTGGCGCGTCAGCTTACGGCTGCCGTGCCCGTGCTTGGCTGGGCCGTGAAGGCTGCCGTGGGGTATTCGGGCACGCAGGCTATGGGCCGCGCGGCCATCGAGTACTATGCGGGCGGCCCGACGGTGGCGAAGTTCGCCGAGTACGTGGCTGGCGCGCGCGACAAGGTGGTTGCCGCCGTGGCGAAGCAGGCCGCGGGCGCGGCCGCCGACAACGGCGCGGCCGCGGTGGACGCCGTGCGCCAGAAAGCCAGCGACGCGGTGGCGGGCCTGCGCGCGAAGCTGGGCCGGTAAGGCGCGGCGGCAGCCGCGCGCGTTTCGGCGAGCAGCGCGCCGCTGTCGATCGACTGGACACGGTGGCGTGCAGCCAACCAGCTGTTCGCTGCGGCGGGTGGCGTGCTGCTGCTGGCTGGTTGGGCGCGACGGCGCGAAGCCAGAGCCCGCCGCGCGCTAACGCCGGATACCCGCCTGCGTGCAAGAAGCATGTTCCGGGCGCGTTGCAAAGCGCGCCTGATTATTCTCGCGGTCATTCCGCATTTCGTGAAAATCCCAGGTCATGTGGCCTGCGGGCAGAATCAAGGGGGATAACGTGACAGATTTGTGGCCGCGGCTTGAGCCGCTGCTGGCAAGCGCCGAACGCCCGGCGCGCTACTTGAACCACGAGTTCGGCTGCGTGTACAAGCCCGAAGCCGACTTCAGGTTCTGCATGATGTACCCGGACACCTACGAGCTGGGGCAGGCCAACCAGGCGCTGCGCATCCTGGTGAACGTGGTGAACGCCGTGGACGGCATGGTGGCCGAGCGCGCGTTTCTGCCGGCGGCGGAATTCTGCGACACCATGCGCCGCGAGGGCTTGCCGCTGTTCTCCATCGAAAGCTGCGCGCCCGTGGCCGAGTTCGATGCGCTTGGCGTCACGCTGTCGCACGAGCTGGTGGCCACGAACGTGCTTGAGGCGCTTGACCTGGCGGGCATCCCGCTGCATGCCCAAGACCGCGGCGAAGACGACATCTTCGTGATCGCCGGCGGTCCGTGCACGTTCAACCCCGAGCCGTACGCGCCGTTTTTCGACTTCTTCATCATCGGCGAAGGCGAGGAGACGCTGCCCGAATGCTTGCAGGTCATCCGCCGCATGCGCGGTGAAGGCGCCAAGCGCGCCGACATCCTGCGCGCCCTGGCGCACATGGAGGGTTACTACGTGCCCAGCCTGTACCGCTGGCGCAGCGCCGAGGAAGCGCAGCAGGCGGGCAGCTGGATCGAGCCGGTCGAAGAGGGCCTGCCTGCGCACATCCAGAAGCGCGTGTTCGAGGGGTTCGCGGAAAGCCCCGGGTGGGAGCCGTGCATCGTGCCGTTCACCGAGGTGGTGCAAGACCGCCTGAACGTGGAGGTGCTGCGCGGGTGCGCCCGCGGCTGCCGCTTCTGCCAGGCGGGCATGATGTACCGCCCCGTGCGCGAGCGCTCGGCCGACAACATCGTGAACTCGGTTATCGAAGGCCTGGCGGAAACGGGCTATGACGAGGTCAGCCTTACGTCGCTGTCATCGACCGACCATTCGCAGATCGCCGATATCCTCACGCGCCTGAACAAGCAGTTCGAGGGCAAGGGCGTGCGCATTTCCGTGCCGTCGCAGCGCCTGGACAGCTTCGGCGTGGACATGGCGGGCCTGGTGGCCGGGCAGAAGAAAGGCGGCCTTACGTTCGCGCCCGAAGCCGGCACGCAGCGTCTGCGCGACGTCATCAACAAGCAGGTGACCGAAGACGACCTGTTCGGGGCCATCGATGCGGCGTTCGGCGCGGGATGGCGTCGCTGCAAGCTGTACTTCATGATCGGCCTGCCCACCGAAACCGACGACGACATCAAGGGCATCGCCAGCCTGGTGCAGCGCGCTTACGATCGCGCGAAGAAGGCCGTGCCCGTTGAGCAGCGCGGCAACATCCGCATGTCGGTGTCGTGCGCGCTGTTCGTGCCGAAGGCTCAGACGCCGTTTCAGTGGGACGGGCAGATCGCGCCGGAAGAGGCGCTGCGTCGCGTTGCGCTGCTGCGCCGTTCCGTGAAGTACCGCGCCATCGACGTGCACTGGCACGACCCGTCCACCAGCTTCGTCGAGGCCGTCATGAGCCGCGGCGGCAGGCAGGCGGCGGCGTGGGTGGAGGCCGCGTGGCGCCGCGGCGCGCGTTTCGATGCCTGGACAGAGCACTTCCGCGAGCAGGCGTGGCGCGATGCGGCAACCGAGGTGGGGCTTGACCCCGCCGAGGTGGCCCAAACCAGCTACGACACCAGCTACGTCATGCCGTGGGAGCACATTTCCACGGGCGTGTCCACGCGCTTTCTGGCGCACGAGCGCAAGAAGGCGGCGGCCGAGCGCACCACGCCGGATTGCACGTTCGAACGCTGCGCCGCGTGCGGCGCGTGCCCGGGCTTAGGCGTGGACAACCAGCTGGCGCAGCCGCGTATCGCTAGTGGCTCGAACGCACATGCAGATGAGGCTGGCGAAGGCGCCGCTGCTTCTGTGGGCGTCGCCGGTGCGTCTGGCCAGGCGGAAGCCGGCGAAACGACGGTGGTCGCCGCTGGACAAAATAGTGCTGCAGCTAGCAAAGTTGCGTCGGCTGTTGCTACCGACAATGATGTTGCCGTTTCTGGTGCTGGTGGCGGTGCTGCAGCTGGCGCGACTTCCGTCGCTGATGCGTCTAGCGATGCTGAGCCCGCTGTCGCGTCCGCAGCTGAGCGAGGGGAGGAATAATGGCCGAGCAGCAAACGTTCCGCATGCGCATCACGTTCGCCAAGCAAGGGCGCCTGGCGTTGCTTTCGCACCTTGAGATCGCCCGCGCGCTCGAACGCGCTGTGCGCCGCGCGCAGCTTCCCTTCGCCGTGTCGCAGGGCTTCAGCCCGCACATGAAGATCGCGTTCGGCGCGGCGCTGCCGGTGGGCGTGGGCGGCACGCACGAGATGGTCGACCTGCAGCTTGTGCGCTACGTGCGCCCCGACGAGGCGCTGGCGGCTCTGCAAGCGGCAAGCGTGCCCGACCTGATGGTGAAGGAGTGCGTCTACATCGAGCCGAAGGCGCCTGCAGCCTCGGCCGCGTTCCCGCTGAGCACGTATCGCGCCATCCTGTCGGCGGCCCCGGCTCAGCTGCCGGTGCCGGCACAGGTGCGCATTATCCGCAAGAAGAAGGAGAAGGTGCTCAACGTCGCGGAGTTTCTGGTGGGCGACATGGTGCTTGAGGGCAGCGCGCTCACGTTCACGCTTGAGCAGAAGCCCACAGGCAGCCTGCGCCCCGACAAGTTGCTGGCGGCGTGCCTGGAGCAGGTCAACGGCCCCGCGCTGACGGCTGACGAAACGGGTCGGGCGCCCGAGGAGATGTCGTTGGCGTTTTTGCTGGACAACGCCTGGACGCAGTCCATCGAGCCGCCCGCCGCGGGCCAGCCGCTGCGCGTGCTGTCCATGACCCGCATCGATCAGCGTGCAATATAACCTGACAAGGGGACAGGTCATTCGTTAGGTTTGTGGGACAAAGGGACAGTCCCTTTGTCCCGCTTTGCGGCACCAGCTTCGTCTTTCCACCGTTTGTTTTGCCTTCCTGAGATGCTTGTCGAGCAAGTGTGGGAGCCGGGGAAGGCCAGATTTCGGATCGGCAAAACTTTTTGAAAAAAGTTCTTGCGTCGGTTCGGTATCTCCTGTATAGTACTTTCTCGCAGCTGAACGGGGTGTTAGCTCAGTTGGTTAGAGCGCCGGCCTGTCACGTCGGAGGTCGCGAGTTCAAGTCTCGTACATCCCGCCATTCAAAATCGAAAGCCGCCTCCGGGTGGCTTTTTCTATGACTATATTAT
>NZ_CDRSTZ010000068.1:0-7070 GCF_977052095.1 Senegalimassilia sp. | reverse complement strand
GCAATTGCTTAGTTGTTGACCTGGATAAATGCATCGGCTGCCACGCGTGCGAGGTGGCCTGCAAGAACGAGAACGGCATCGCCTTGGGCGAGTACTGGAACCGCGTGCTGCAGATCGGCCCGCACGGGACCTTCCCCGACCTGGAGCAGTATTGGCTACCCGTGCAGTGCCAGCAGTGCGAGGACGCGCCCTGCGTGCACGTGTGCCCGACCGGCGCAAGCTACCGCGACGCCGACGGCAAGGTGCTGGTGGACAAGGAGAAGTGCATCGGCTGCAAGTACTGCATGATGGCCTGCCCGTACGGCGTGCGTTCGTGGAACGCCAAGGAGCGCGCCGTCGAGAAGTGCACGCTGTGCGGCCAGCTGACCAGCGCCGGCCAGGAGCCGGCATGCGTGGCGGCGTGCTGCGCGAACGCCCGCTTCTACGGCGACATGGACGATGCGTCGTCCGACGTGGCCAAAGCCGTGGCGGCCGCCGACCCGGCCAGCGTGCACACGCTGCACGACGCGGGCAACAAGCCGCTGACGCGCTACATCCTGTCCGAGAAGATCGCCACGTGGCATGACGTGGACGCCATCGCCCCGGCGTCCGGCGCGCAAGACGCGGCCTGGTTCGCGAAGGAGGACTAAACGATGGAAATCCAATGGTCCCTGGTCCTGTTCACGGCCCTGACCGGCATGGGCGGCTGCATGTTCGCCTGCGTGGCGGCCGATGAGTTCCTTGGCCGCGCGAAGGCGGCGGCGTTCCCCGCGGCGTTGGTGTCGCTGATCATCGCGGTGGTGGGCGGCCTGGCGTCCGTGACGCACCTGTCGCACCCCGACCGCATCATGGGCGCGCTGAGCCACCCGACAAGTGGCATCTTCACCGAGGCGCTGCTGGTTGGCTGCCTGTGCGTGTGCGTGGTGGTGTACCTGGTGCTGCTCAAGCGTGAGGTCGGCGCCGGCGCGCGCAAGGTCGTGGCCGTTATCGGCGCGGTGTTCGGCGTGCTGCTGTCGTTCATGGCGGGCGAGTCGTACCTGATGGAAGCGCGCCCGAACTGGTGCAGCCAGCTGCTGCCGCTCGGCTACTTGCTGACGGCCGTGCCCGAGGGCATCGCCGCGTACCTGGTGGTTGTGGCCGCGAAGGCCAAGGACGCCGACGTGGCGCCGTACGGCCGCGCGCTGTTGATCGGCGGCGTGCTGGGCGCCGCGGGCGCGGCGGCCTACGTGCTGTGGGCGGGTCCCGCCGACGGCGTGCAGTGGGCGCTGCTTGCGGTTGCCGTCATCGGCGCCGGCGTGGTGCCGGCCGTGTGCGGCGCGCTTGCGGGCAAGAACCCCGGCAGCCTGATGGCTGCGGCGGGCGGTTCTGTGGCCTGCGCATTCGTGGGCGCCGTGAGCTACCGCTGCATCATGTGGCTCATCACGGTCCCGATCGCGAACCTGTTCCTGAACGTGCTGTAACCAAGCGCGGGAATGCGGGAATGCCCACCCGGGCATTCCCGCCCCGCTGGCGGGTGCGGCGCTGACACTTGCACGCGGGCGCTGCGCCCGGCGTCGGGTTTGGTTGGTACCACCGTCGAGCGTAGGAAAAATCGCTCATGTATGTGATTTGCTGACAATGTTGCTGGTATCCAATAAACCAGCAAGCTTCTGAACTGGGGAAACGTTATCGGTAAATTGTTGATTCCTGCCTTGCGCTTGTTAAATCACATACATGAGCGATTTTTGAAGCCGGTTGGTGCGAAAGGGCGTCACGGAGCCCATTTGCGCCTCGACTTGCCCCGCGGTTGTCTGCAATTGCCGGCCATCGACGCTTTCGCGGTTCGTATTCGCATACTCCCTCCTCTCCCTCCCCTTGGCGAATGCGAACCGCGAGTGCATCGATTGCTGGCTGGCGAAAGGCGACAGGGAATGAAGCTGTGATCGCCAAGGCGAAGGCGGCGAAAAGCCGTTTCCCTCATTTTGGTGACACCGGTAGTGCCCTTGTCGCCGGCATCGTCACCCAGTTCGGCTGGCTAAGCGAAAAGAAAGCGACGGCGCGAGAAAGCGGTGGCGCGGCGGTAAGCGTCTGCGCTGTTCGAGAAAGGTAGCAAGATGATTGAAAACCAAGCAGCGGCGCAGGCGTCGCAAACGAAGGCGCAATCTGAGCGCGACGAGCTGATTTCCCAGCTCATCGAGGTGAATGCGGGGCGAGCAGCCTATTACCGCATGCTGGCCGAACTGTTCTTCCGCGAGCTGACGCAGCAGCAGGTCGATCATCTGGTGGGCATGGATTTCGCCGGCATGGCGGGCGACAATGCGCTTATCGCCGAGGGCTACGAAGACATGCACCGCTATCTTCGCCATGCGAATTCCGGTACGCGCCAGGCGCTGGCCTGCGATTATGCGCACACGTTTCTGGCGGCTGGCAACTACGAGACGTTCGCTGCCACGCCGTTCGAAAGCGTGTTCACCAGCGAACTCGGGCTCATGATGCAGGAGGCGCGCGACGGCGTGTACAAAATGTACTGCGAGCAGCACATCCAGCCGCAGGCCGATTTGCACGTGCCGGAAGATCACGTGTCGTTCGAGTTCGAGTTTCTGGCCACGGTTATCGAGCGCACGAACGCGGCGCTGCTGGCATCGGATTTCGACCGCGCGCGCGACCTGGCGCAAACGGTGTCCAACTTCCATGCGCAGCACCAGCTGAACTGGGTCGACGACCTGTGCGACGCCGTGCTCGATGTGGCGGAAACGCGCTTCTATCGCGGCGTGTCGAAGGTGACGCGCGGCTTCGTGCACATGGAAACTGACGTCATCGCCGACGAACTCGACGTGCTGCAAGAGCTGGCAGGCGAAAAGGCGGCGTAGGGGGCTTCTATCATCAGGCTCTGACGTGCGCTTTTGCGCGAATTACCTAATTATTGACGAGGCGTTTGGCGAAATAGTCAACGCCTCGCTATTTCATGCCCGCGCCCCTTCGGGCAGGCTTGGGGATGCGAAGTATGGCCGCTATGGGGACGCGGCTTTCGGCGAAGACGAGAAAGGAATGCTCATGGGCGCTCATCTGAGCATCACGCGCCGCGGTGTGCTTGCGGCGGCGGGCGCGGTTGCAAGCATGTTCGCGGTCGGTGGCGCGGCGTACGCGCTTGAAGGCGAGGACCGCGGGCTGCTGCGTCCGCCCGGCGCGCAGGACGAAGCGCATTTCCGCGCTACGTGCCTGAAATGCAATCGGTGCGAAACCGCTTGCCCGCAGCGCTGCCTGCGCACGGGCGTGCTTGAGGACGGCGTGCTGAATTGGCGTACTCCCATCATGGATTTCCATCGCGGGCTGTGCGACTTTTGCGGCGTGTGCGAAGACGTGTGCCCGGCGGGCTCCATTGTTGGCGCACGCGACCCGTCGCAGATCATCGGCGTGGCGGTAGTGGACCGCGAACGATGCATCGCGTGGATCCAGGGCGGTTGCCAAGTGTGCGCCGGCGCATGCCCCTACGGCGCCATAACCATGGATGACGCGAACCGCCCCATTGTTGACCAGGCAAAATGCAACGGCTGCGGCGCATGTGAGAACGCGTGCCCGTCGAACAGCTACCTCACGTTCGCCGGCGGCACCAATCGCGGCATCAACGTTCGAGCAGCAGGGAAGGAGGCCTAGGCGATGAGCAAGGAAGAAACAGAAGAGCAGCTGAATTCGGCTGGCCGCACGGATGCAGCTTGCGAAACGCGAAATGGCGCCACGCCGAACTCGCCTCAATCGGATGCGACCGCACAAGCTGGGGTCGTTACCGCTGCCCAAAACGCGAACGCGGCAGAGGCCGCCGACGATGACCGCAACGCGAGCGCGGGCCCCTCTTCGCCTTCACAGCGCACTGATAAGACGCAGCAACATCACCGCGCGAAGTCTCCGCTCCGTACGGCGCGCGGCTGGGTGGCGCTTGCGTGTGTGGCGTTTGTGCTGGTGGGGCTTGCGTTCCATGTGGGCATCGGCACGCCGTCGGCATTCGGCATCCAACAGATATCGGCCATCTGCCCGCTGGGCGCGCTGGAAACCATGGCGGGCGCAAAGGGCGTCATGCTGCACCCGCTGTTGTTGTTTGCGTTGGTGGTAGTGCTGATTGCCCTGGTCGGCAAAGCGTTTTGCGCCTGGATGTGCCCCGTTCCCTGGCTACAAAAGTTTTTCCGCCCGAAGAAAAAGAGTTCGAAAGCGACGAGCGATTCCAAAAGCAAGCCGAGCCATTCGTGCTCCGCTTGCCCGGGTGCAACAACGTGCGGCAAAGCGCTGGCGCCGGTGGGTGGCAAGCGCGACGGCGTGCAGCTTGACAGTCGCCATACGGTGCTGGTGGGCACGCTGGCTTCCGCGGCCGTGTTCGGCTTTCCGGTGTTTTGCCTCATCTGTCCCGTGGGTTTGACGTTCGCCACCATCATTGGCCTGTGGAACCTGGTTCAGTTCGACGAGCCCACCTGGGCGCTTATCATCTTCCCGACCATCCTACTTCTGGAAGTCACCGTGCTGCGCAAATGGTGCAGCAAAATCTGCCCCATCAGTGCGCTGGCAAGCCTGCTGTCGAACCTCAACGTCACGCTGCGCCCGCGCGTGAAGGCCGACACGTGCCTGCGCAGCCGCGGCGTCGACTGCCACGCGTGCGTGGACGCATGTCCCGAGCAGCTTGACCCGCACACGAAGCGCATTCCCGAATGCAGCAAATGCGGCGCCTGCGTGGAAGCCTGCCCCGCAAAAGCCATCAGCATCAAGCTACTGAAGTAAGCAAACCGGCGAAAGCTCTGTCGTTTTGGCTCTGCTAGACCACAATTGACATGTGGACTCTTAACCGCAAGTAAACGGGCTCCTTGGCCGGTCTTCCTAGCGGCTGGTTCATGTTGTTGCATGCTGGTCTAGCAGAGCCATCGCTTTTGTAAGCAGCGCTCCAAGGAAAGCAAGGGCCTCCTTGGAGCGCTGCTATTCCATTTTTGCCCGCAGGTACACAAGCGCGTCGTGCGGGGTGAGCGCGGTGACGGGGGCGTGCTTGACAAGCTGTTCGTCGTTCGTGACTAGGTACGTTGCGTTTGCGCGTTCTGCGGCGGCAAGCACAAGGTTGTCCTCGAAATCGCCGTGGACGCTGCGCATTTTTGCCGCGTACCATACGTCGGATTGCCCGATGCTTATGGCGAACGCATTTTCCCGCATATGATTCACGGCGCTCCACGCGAATTCGTTTGCCGCCGTTGCGTCGCTTGGGGATAGTGCCCCTTTCTCTTCGCGAGCGATTCGCTTTGTGGTAGCCGAAACGAGGTAAAACACGTCCTTTATGATGTCGGCCTGATAGAGCAGTTTGATGCCGTGCGAGAATGCGAAGCCTAGCAGCTCTGCGGCCTCTGCGCCACCTGCTCGATTCAGCGCATAGTAATCGAGCCAGACATTGGTATCGACGAGGATGGTGGTATTCGAATCCATTACAGCCCCAATCGTTCGGAACGCTCAAGATACGCAAGTTCTTTGAGCTCATCGAACGGAATATTCGATGAGCCGGTGCTCATCGAAATGCCCATTCTTTCGCATAAAGCGGCATGCGCGGCTGTTTTCCATTCGGTGAATGGATTGCTCTCAACTGCCGTCGGATCTTCAGGCTCCGCGCTCTCTTCCTGCAGCACGTTGCGAATTGCCTGCGGTTCGTGAATGTGCACGACGGCGTACTCCCAGAGGGCGCGCACCGCCTGCGCCGGTGTGTAGCCGGCCCGCGCCAGCGCCAAGTCGCCCTGTTCTTTTAGCTCGGCGGGAACACGCGTGTTGATTTGCACCATCGATGCGCCCATAGTAGACTCCTTTCAGTTGCTAGCAGTATAGCACAAATCAAAGTAGCGCGCTAGCAATAAGGCAACCGCCGGGCAAACTTCCTGGTCGTGCGCGTGCACGCGGTTCGTGCCGGGCGCTACGCTTGAACGCACGGCCGACCCATCGCGTTCGTATCGCATCGTTACCGAATTGCCTGATTCTGTCCTTGACCTGGCCTGTGCGCTTTCGATGCTGCACCGCTTGCAGATGGTCGGCTGGACGCGCAACCATTACCGCGACGCCCTTCCCGCCGGTCTGGCGGACGAACAGATTCCCGGCACGAAAGTGTGCGCCTACCGCTACCTGGAAAACCCCCGCTGGCTGCTGGAGTAGCACTCGCGCTTGAAAAACCTTGCTGGGTGAAAATGCTGGTCAAACGCCGGTTGGCAGGGGGCTGCGGAAGAATCGCCCGAGTGAGCGCCCGCCGATGCCTTCTTAAAACGAAGATGCCCCGAACGGATGGGGCATCTTGCTAGTCATCGTCTTTTTCGTGCTTGCCGCGTTTGCCGAAGCTGGGGGCCGCTTCGGGCGTGGTGGCGTGGCGGCCGGCTTTCGGCGCCTCGCTAGCCGTTACGTCGGCGCTATCGCTGGCGCTGCTGCTGGCCGATGCAGCGCCGCTCGCGTGCGCTCCTGCTCGCGTGGCTTCGCGACGCTTGGCCGTGCGTTCCTTGCCCGCTTCCGTCCAGCGCGCCTTCACGGCTTCGCGGTGCTCGCGTTCGGCGCGCACTTCGCTTGGCCGCGGCGCGCGCGGCGACTCGGGTTCGGCCAGCATGGTGACGCTTTCGCCCGCCGACCAGGCAATAGGCGAATCGGCGTACGCGCCGGGTTGCAGACGGTTCACTGCCTGCGCTGCCGTCTGCCCGCCGCGTTGCCTTTGCTGCGGCGCCTGCGCGCTTGCGGGTGCGCCTCCGGCTGCAGACACGCTTCCCGCCGTGGGCGCGGCATGCGCTCCGACCGCTGCCACGCCGCCTGCTGCCGGCGTGGCAGCCGCTGTGCTGCCGGCAGCCACGCCGGCCGCTGCGGTCGCAACCGGTGCGCTACCCGCGCCAGCTTCCGCAGCCTTCCCGCGGAACGAACGGCTGGCCTTCGGCATCTCGGCGTCAGGCGCCGACTTACCCGTCAACTTCCGGCGCAGGTCCATGCGGATGGACGCGTACTCGCTGACCAGCAGCACCAGCAGGATGCACATGACAATGAGGTACCCGATAACCGCGCCCGGCAACCCGGTGAAGTTCACCAGCAAAATGGGTACGAACAGGCTGAACCCAAACGTGATCAGGTAC
>NZ_CDRSTZ010000067.1:0-7072 GCF_977052095.1 Senegalimassilia sp. | reverse complement strand
CCCGAAGAGAACCACGTGGAGCGGAAGTTGCCGCGGCAGATGTGCGTGGTGATGGTCATGTCGGCGGGCTTCACCTCAAGGATGCGGTTGATCACGTCAACATAGTTGCGCGCAACCTCGTCAACGTCGATGCCCTCGGCGGCGTACGCCTCGCGCTTGGCCGCATCGCAGAACTCGCCCCAGCTTGTGTCGTCGAACTGCAGGTAGCGGCAACCGCGGTCGTAGAACGCGCGCACGGCGTCGCGGTACACTTCCACGATGTCGTCGAACAGCACGCGCTCGTCCTGGTAGCGCTCGGTGGGGCGATACGTCGCCTTGCCGCGCACGCACGGGATCAGGTGCAGCATCGACGGGGCGGGGATGGTCAGCTTCGTGGGGTAGTCGCCGGCAATGTCGCGCAGCGCGTCGAAATGGGCCAGGAACGGATGGTCGCCGAACGCGATTTTCCCGCGGAACACCAGCTGCGCGCCCTTGGGCTTGGGGCCCTTGAACTCCACCGACCACGTGTCGGCGTCAATGTGCTCCACGTTCTCAAGCGCCTCAAGGAAGTCGAGGTGCCACATGGCGCGGCGGAACTCGCCGTCGGTGACGGCCTTCAGGCCCGCCTGCTTCTCCTTTTCCACCAGCTCGGTGATGGCCTTGTTCTCGGCGGCGGTCAGCGCCTCGCGCGTGATGGTGCCGGCGGCGAAATCGGCGCGCGCCTGTTTCAGCGCCTCGGGGCGCAGGAAGCTGCCGACGATGTCATAGCTGTAAGGAGGGTTCGTTGCGGTCATGGAGGCCATCCTTTCGTTCGATGTTGCGTACCTCAAGGATGTCACACTGGGCTAAGATAGAAAACTATCCGTTCGTTAGCATTAACTATATCTAAAAGCTATGGAAATCTTTTACACGCCCTGCTCGCTTTGGTATTCGCGCACGTAATCGCGCAAAAGCTGCAGGTAGCGCTCGGCAATCGACGATAGCGGCCGGTCGGCGCGCTTCACGTACCCCAGCTCCATGTGCTCGCTGCTTTCAAGCGGAATGGATACGATTTGGCTGCCGTTCAAATCCTCGGACAGGATGCCGCTTGAGATGGTGTACCCGTTCAGGCCGATGACCAGGTTGAACAGCGTGGCGCGATCGGTCACCACAATGCTTTTGTCTACCGCTTCGGCAATGTGCAACTCTTCGGCGAAGTACAGCGAATTGCGAATGCCCTGGTCGTAGCTCAGTCGCGGGTACGGCGCCAAGTCGGCAAGCGTCACGCTTGGGCGCGCCGCCAGCGGGTTGTCGCGGCTGACGAACACGTGCGGCGAGGCGCAAAACAGCGGCTCGAAATGCAGGTCGGCTGACTTCACGGCGTTCGCGATGACGCTGCCGTTGAAATCGCAGCGGTACAGCACGCCCAGCTCGCTGCGCTGCACGCGCACGTCGTCGATGATGCCGGCCGTGGATGTTTCACGCAGCGAAAACTCGTAGCGGTTCTGGTCGAATTCGCGCACCAACGGCACGAACGCGTTCACCACGAACGCGTAATGCTGCGTGGAGATGCCGAACACGCGTCGCGGCCGGTCCGTGCCCTTGTACTCGCTTTCCAAAAGCTCGGCCTGCTCCACCACCTGCCGCGCGTGCGATAAAAAGCGCATGCCCTCCTCGGTGGGCACCACGCCAGTGCGCGACCGTGTGAAAATGGTGATGTCCATCTCGCGCTCCAGTTCGGATACGGCCTTCGACAAGCTGGGCTGCGCGATGAACAGCCGCTCGGCCGCCGCAGTCAGCGACCCCGACTCGGCAACCTGGATGACGTATTTCAATTGCTGCAGTTTCATAGCCGCCATTCTACCAGCCGGCCCTGCTCCAGCAACCGCCCTTTCGGCGCAAGAAGCAGGATCGAGGCGGCCCGCCCGCGAACTCCGACGCCGCCCCTACAATAATGCGGATACGCCTGCGAACCCTGCGCCCGCCGCCCCAAGCGTCAACGCGTACGTGGCGGCAACGTAGGCTGCCGCCACGCCGCGCCGCCCTTCGCCCGCCAGGTCAACGGCCTCGCAGTTCATGGTGGAAAGCGTGGAGAACCCGCCAAGAAAACCCATGGTCAGCGTGGTATACGCCATCTGCCCCATGGCAAGGCACCCCGCAAGCGCCGCGCCGGCGATGGTACAGGAAACCAGGTTCACCAGCAGCGTTGGCCACGGGAACGGCCCGGCGGCTTTCGGCTTCAAAAACGTCAGCGCCTTGTGCCGGCACAGCGCCCCGCAAGCACCGCCAAGCCCCACCAGCAGAAACGTCGTCAGGCTCATCGTGCATCGCCTACGCTTTCCCCGCGCCCGTGCTCGGGCCCTCCGCTCCGCGTTCGGCCACCATCCCGCTTCGCCACCGAGGTCTCTGGCGCGTTCACCCCTACAGCGTCTTGTTTGCGGTCGCAAGAAAGACAGCGGGAATCGGCCCCGATTTCCGTCTCGCAGCAATCATGGCGCCCCGGCGCTCCGCCCCTTTCGTGCCGCTTTGCAAGCTTGTCGGCAACCGCCTTTCCCGCCAGCGCGGCCCCGAACGTGGTGGCAACGGTGATTCCCAGATACGCGGCGAACATCCCATAGCGCCCGCTCTGCAAAAACGCCAGGTTCTCGGTCGAAAGCGCGGCGATGGTGGTGAACGCGCCAATCAGCCCCACGCCCATCGACTTCACCAGCGGCGCGGGCAGCTTCGTGCGCCGCGCCACGTACTGGTTGATAATCTCAAGCGTGAAGCAGCCGAAGATGTTCACGGAAAGCGTGGCCACGGGAAACCCGCCGCCCGCCGGCAGCGCCGCTTCCAGCGCATAGCGCAGCGTAGCGCCCAAAAAGCCCATCAGCAGCACCAGTGGCGTTAACGACCGCGGGTTGCGCAACGCGTGCTCCACGGAGTCTGCAATGCTCCCGTGCACCATGCCTTCTTCCGGTTGAAATGACAACGACGCTACACGCGGGGAATCTCCAACATCTTCTGCTTCAGGTCGGCTTCCATGCGGCGCATCTCGGCTTCGGCCTCGGCGCGCTTCTGGCGGCCTTCCGCCTGAATCTGCATAACCTCGTCGAACGTCTTGATAAGCGTCTCGTTCGTGTTCTTCAGCGTTTCGATGTCCACGATGCCGCGTTCGGACTCGCGCGCGATGTCCACGGTGGAGGTGTGCAGCATCTCGGCGTTCTTCTTCAGCAGGTCGTTCGTCATGTTCGTGACGGCGTTCTGCGCGCGGGCGGCCTCGGCGGAGTTCGCGATGCCCAGCGCCAGCACCATCTGGCTTTTCCATAGCGGGATGGTGTTCACGATGGTGGTCTGGATTTTCTCCACCAGCACGATCTCGTTGTTCTGCACCAGGCGGATCTGCGGGGCGGTTTGCATGGCGATGGTGCGCGTCAGGTCCAAATCGCCCAGCTTTTTCTCGAAGCGCGTGCACATGGCCTCAAGGTCTTGCGCGGCCTGCGCGTCTTCGGCGCGCCCGGATATGCGCGCCTGCTCCGTCAGTTTTGCCAGGTCAACGCTGCGCACCTCGGCAAGCTTCTTCTTGCCGGCCAGCAGGTACATGGTCAGCTCTTTGAAGTACGTCAGGTTCAGCTCGTACATCTTGTCAAGCGTGGCGGCGTCCTTCATCAGCGTCATCTGATGGCCCTTCAGCGCCTCGACAATCTTGTTGACGTTCGCTTCGGCCTTGTCGTAGCGCGTGCGCAGCGCGTCCACTTTGCTGGCGCCCTTCTTGAAGAAACCGAACAGGCCCTTCTCCTCGGTGGCGTCGAAGCTGCGCAGCTCGGTGACCACGTCGGTGATAAGCCCGCCCACTTCGCCAAGGTCTTTCGTGCGCACGCCCGAAAGCGCCGTTTCCGAGAAATCGGCCATTTTTTTCTGCGCGCCCGCGCCGTATTGCAGCACCATGGCGGAGTCGCGCACGTCGATTTGCTGGGCGAACGAGTCGACCATCTGCTTTTCCTCGTCGGTCAGCATGCTGTCGTCAAGTTGCGGCGTTGCCTGCTCGGGGGCGGCCGGGACGGTTGCGGCGGGCTGCGCAACCAGTTCGGGCACCGGCGCGTCGTCAAGCGAAGGCGTCAAGGTGAGCTGGGGTTTTACTTGCTGGTCGTTGGCGTTTGTCATAGCGTTTCCTTTCGTCGTGACTCCATCGTGATCGGTGTCTCGTTTTAAATCATCATTTCATCGGCGAAGCCGATGTCGTTACCGTTCATGCTTCGGTCCCTCTCGACTGTTCAAGCTCCTCATCAAGCCGATGCGTCCCAAGCAGGCTTGGAATCCGAATTCCCATCCCGCGGTTCAAGCCAGAAACCCGAACCGTAAAACCCAAGGTCATTCACGCTGCGACGAGCAGCCGATTTCGCAGGCGAGGCAGAGTTCCGCAACGCTTCAAACCTCACGCGACATCAAACGGCGCCGCCCCGACGCTCAGCTGCGTTTGGCGCTGTCGAACGGCCCGTCCACCAGGCCTTCTTGCGCCAGCACGGTGTGCAGCACCGAAATGTCGGACGACACGTCTATGGCCATGTCGCGGAACAGCGAGTCAAGCAGCTTCTCGAATGCGGCGTTCAGGCTGCCAAGCGCTCCTTCGATCTCGCGTTTGGACTGCTGGATGCTGCTACTTTGGATGGGCTGCCCGTCAAGCTCGCGGTACGCGTCAAGCAGCTTCACCGTTGTGGGCAGATAGTAGTCCATCAGGCGGTCTAGGTCGCCGATGACCTCGGGGTTTTCGGCAGCGCAATCCAAAATGGCGCGAACAACGTGCTCGATCTGGTCAAGCGTGCGCGAAACGTCTTCGCCGGGGATGGCCTGGTTGCTCTCGCGAATCTGCGCGATGAACCCTTCGCCGCGCTCGAGAATCTGGCGCTGCTGCGCCGTGGGCTCGGCTTTCGGCTCCGCTGCGCGCGCCGATTCCGCCAAGTCGCGTTGATGCTGCTGGCGCAGCGCCTCGGCGCGTTGGCTTTCGTACTGTTGGTAAGCGCCCGGCGTCATAAGCAGCATGGTTTCGCTGTTGTCAAGCGCCGCTTGCCTGAACAGGCCTTTCGCCAGCATCTTCTTCACGTTCTTGCGCACGTTGTCCGTCGTGTCGGCGCATGCCGCGGCCAGCTCTTCGATGCTGCAGCGGTCGCGCAGGCCGATGACGTCGCGATACCGCTCGAAGCGCTTCGCCAGCTGCAGCTTGCGCCCGCCCACGGCGGCCATGACGGCGCAGGCGGCGCCCACCACCAGCGACGTGGCCGCGGCGCCCCAGTTCACCAGCAGCAGCAACCCGCCGCACGCAAGCAGCGGAACGGCCAGCGCGCAGCCCGTTGCCACCAGCGCCACGCCCGCCCCGCGCTCCGACGAAGGCTTGGCGTACAGGGCGTTCATCTGCTCTTCCTGGCGTTTGCGCTGTTGAATGGCCGCGTACTGCTCCTGGCCGCGGCGAAACCCGTCGGATGCCTGCGCGATGCCTTTCCCGATGCTTTGCGCGGCAACGTCGATGCTGCGCTCGATGGAGGATTGTAGGTTGCTGAAATCCTTCGAGTTCACGGCGTTTTGCACCGCGTTGGCAATTTGGTCTGCAATGTTGTTTGAGGAAGCCATGGTCGCCTCTCCGGCAAGCGCTGCGCTTGGCCGAGCTGGAAATCCGTTTCTGTGATTTTACCGCAATCGGCAAGGCGCGCCTATCAAACAGGCTGCGGTGATATGCCGCGCGTTTCGTATCAATATGGAAACGGTTTGCTCGCAGGCTTCCCGCGCAGAAAAGCGCGCCCGCCCGCGATGCCCGCCTGGGGCTGCAAGCGGCCGCGCAAAGCGAAAACGCGCTCGTCTGCGGTGCCTACCCGGGACTGCAAGTGGCAGCGTAAACAACAAAGCGGTCGATCGCTATTCCAACCAGAACCGCGATCGACCGCATCTACGCCTATATAAAGACTACCTACTTGCTTTCACGAGACTACAACGAAAGGGAAGAAGCAGCTTTCACAGCAACTTCGCGTTTTGTCTCGCCCTTCACCGGACGCAAGCGCGTGCCCATCGGACGCGACAGCCGCTTGATAATGAAGCGAATCGCAGCATATAAAGGATAGGCAACCACAGCGAAATTCACCAGGAAGTCCGATACAGCCTGCAAAGCGCCCGCAACCGTACCAACTCCAAGCGGCCCGGCAGGTGACCCCGCGGCAATCCACAGAGCGTAACTGACCAGCATAAGCACCGTGTACGATGCCATGTACCACGCAAAATGCATCTGCAAACGTCCCATAACAGCCCCTTTCAGCGCACCTTCGCGCTTCGCAAGCCCGCCAAGCGACCCCAAGCGAAACGCCTCTTCATGCTCACGTTCAACGTAATCCCCCAATGTAAAAACCGCGTACGGCGTGCGTAAGAAATGAAGTACAGGGCGCCGCCGATGCAAGCTGCATCCATATTGACCTATATAGAAAAAGGATTTGGCATTTTACTCAAACATATATATGCAAACATCTTAATTTAGTTGCCCATATCGGGATGGGGCCGAATCATTGCCTTGGCCGATCGTCGACATCAAAGCGGACCCGGTACCGCATACATTTAGGTAGGCTTCATATAAATAGAAAAATGTGCAGGAATCCGGCGGGGGAGAAATGTGCGTCCGTTCCTTCCGCAGACATCTCGCATTGGCCTTTGCCCGTTTGCTTGTCTTGCCTACCGAAAAGGCTGTCCGGCTTGCAGCTCTCGATTAAGCACCCCATCCCCGTTAGTCCCCGACCTCGAAAAGCGCGGCCGTGACGTCTCGGCGCGCGCCATTAGCAAAGAGCGAAAGGCCAAGCGGTCTCGGCGAGGGCGGCCGCCCCCCGGGGCGCCACCCGCAGGAGGCGACCCCCCGAACGCGCCGCGCGCCCCAAAACCCAAATGTGTATGAAACGTGGAGAAACCGCCCAACAGAAAATAGTCCTTGCATCGGGGCAGGGAGGCGCGTATTATTCAATCTTGCGCCAAGCGCGAAAGCGCGAAGGCGGAAAGCCGCGGGGGAGGCCCCGCAGGCGGGAACCTTGAGAACCGGATACTGGACAAGAGACGATCACAATAGCCAGTGAAGCCAGCGCAGGCAGGGCCTACCTACTTTGAGCCC
>NZ_CDRSTZ010000066.1:0-7690 GCF_977052095.1 Senegalimassilia sp. | reverse complement strand
CTTGCCGGCGATATCCGGGGCGCTGCCGTGGCTGGGCTCGTACAGCGCCGTGGAGTCGCCCAGGCTTGCAGAGGCCAGCATGCCGAGCGAGCCCGTGATCTGCGCGGCCTCGTCGGAGAGGATGTCGCCGAACATGTTCTCGGTGACCACAACGTCGAAGTCGGCAGGGCGGTTGATCAGCTGCATGGCGGTGTTGTCCACCAACAGGTCCTCGATCTGCACGTCGGGGTATTCCTCCTCGCCGATGCGGTGCACGATCTCGCGCCACATGCGGCTGGTCTCGAGCACGTTGGCCTTATCGACGCTGGTCACCTTGCCGCGGCGCTTACGGGCGGCTTCGAACGCCTGACGGGCGATGCGCTCCACCTCGTACTCGCGATACTCGAGCGTGTCGTAGGCGCGCTGGCCCTTCGCACCGTCGGTGCCGGCGCCCTCCTCATCGTAGAAGCGCTCGCGCTTGCCGAAGTACAAGCCACCGGTGAGCTCGCGCACGATCATAAGGTCGACGCCCTCGATGACCTCGGGCTTAAGCGTGGAGGCGCCTGCGAGCGCATCGAAGATCTGCACGGGACGCAGGTTGGTGTACAGGCCCAGGCCCTTGCGGATACCCAAAAGGCCCGCCTCGGGGCGCGGCGCGCCGGGATCGGTGGTGTCCCACTTCGGCCCGCCCACGGCCGCAAGCAGCACGGCATCGGCGGCCTTTGCGGCTTCGAGCGTAGCTGCCGGCAGCGGGTCGCCCACCGCGTCGATGGCGGCGCCGCCGATAAGCGACTCCTTGCAGTCGAAGCGCGTGTCATATTTCGCGCCGACGGCGTTAAGGACCTTCACGCCCTCCGCGATGATCTCAGGGCCGATGCCATCGCCCGGCAACAGGCAGATGTCGTATTGCTTCGTCATGATGCGAGCCTCTTTCAAAAGGTGATTCGATTACGCTCACATAATAACGCACTAGAGCTTCTCAAGGGCCTGTTCCCGCGGGAATCACGGATTTGCCCACGCAGGGCGATGCGCGTTTGGCAACTAAGCGGCAGCCGTCATCGCCTATGCGTTTTACGAAATGGGCCTTTCCGTTGTCGAAGACATCGCTTTTTGGGCCATGCGGGGCTTGCCGCGGGCACGGCGGCTCCGGCATACTCGCAAGCAACAGCCCCTACGCTCAAGGAGGCCTCATATGGAAGGGTTCTTCGCCATCAAGTGCCGCAACTGCGGCGGCCCTATGTACTCCCACCAGCAAACCCGCAGCTTCGATTGCGCCTATTGCGGGACGAGCACGCCCTGGGCCGAGGGCGGATCGGAGCCGACGCCTGCCGCGGGCATACGCCATCAGCCGCTTCAGGTGGTCGACGGCCTGCTGAAGCTGACGCACGTCTCGCAGCTTGAGCCCGCGCGGGATTCCGACTGGTCCTACTACAAGCCCTACTGGCGCAACATGTCGCTGCTCGAGCGGCTGCTATGGGAAGACCCCGCAACCGCCAACGAGTTCCAAAACGCCGAGCACGTGAGCGTCCCCTGCCCGTTTTGCGGGGCGGCCTTCGAGGGCAAATCCACCCAAAGCGTGTTCGAGTGCCCCTCGTGCGGCAACAAGATCGGCGTTGCCGACCTGCTCAAACCCGGCACGTTCAGCAAGCGCCTTTCCATGGGCACGGGGGCGGAATACATCCCTGAGCAGGCACTTCCCTGCCGCATCTCCGCCCAGCAGGCACGCGCGAACGCCCTTGCGCTCGTGCACCAACACCCCAATGCCTTCGCCGCACATGACGTGGACAAGGCCATCGAGGAGCAGATGGCCCTCACGTACGTGCCCGTGGAGCTTGCCGACCTGCGCATGATGGCGTCTTTTCCCGGGAAGATGCCGGGCAAGGAATCGCAGGTATACTTCGAGGTGCTCGATTGGGCGTGGCCGAAAACCTATTTCGTCGACATTCCGCTCATGGGCCTGCTCGAACCATGGGATTTCTCGGCGGTTGCCCCGTTCGACCCCGCCATGCAAGAGGGCGATTTCCGCGTGATAGCCGTCGAGGGCCTGCTGAAGAAGAGCGCCGTCATCGACAAGTTGACGTATTCGCTTGCGGGGAACGATGCCGAGAAGGCGTTCGGATACAGCAAGAAGAGCATGCGCCAGTGGGCCCGCAGCGTGCGCAAACACGCTTCCGGGCTGATGCTTGTGCCCGTCTATTACGTCGATCGGCCCGCCTCGGACGGACGCGATGGCGAACAGGTGCGCATAGCCGTGAACGGGCAAACGGGCCGCGCCGCCGCCGTGGTGTTCAGCGAGAAAAAGGAGATCCAGGTGCAGGCACCGCTCAACCCGGGCCTTCATCTGTCCGCCGAGAGCACCGTGCACGTAACGCCCATCGAGGTGAAGTACGCGAAATCGCCGTTTCTGTACAAGATCGTCCGCATCGGCGGCAACGAGGGCGCCGTCCAAACGGCAACGGCCGGCGAAGCGTCGTACCGAGAGGAGAAGCCACGCCGCAAAGGCCTGCTCAGCAGGCTGTTCGGGGACTAAGCGAACGCGCGGCGGAGGCCGAAAGCTTGTGGACAGGGGACGGAGGTGCGTTCATGCGCGCCGCCCGCTCCGAAAGCAAGAGGGCGGCTTGCCATGCGCAAGCCGCCCTCTTCCCGGGTTTGCGGTCGACGCCCTGCCCTCCGCTGACGGCTATTCGATGCCGAGCACCTTGCGGGTGCGGTTGATGAGTCCGCCTTCCTCGATGATCTCGCGGATGAACGGCGGGAACGGCTGAGCCTTGAACGTCTCGCCCGTGGTGGTGTTCGTGATGATGCCGGCGTCAGCGTCAACATCCACCACGTCGCCCTGCTTGATGGCGTCAACGGCCTCGGGGCATTCCATGATGGCCAGGCCGGTGTTGATGGAGTTGCGGTAGAAGATGCGTGCGAACGACTTGGCGATAACCACGTCGACGCCTGCCGCCTTGATGGCGATAGGCGCATGCTCGCGCGAGCTGCCGCAGCCGAAGTTCTCCTCGGCAACGATGATGTCGCCCTTTTGCACCTTGTTCACGAAGTCCTTGTCCAGGTCCTCCAGGCAGTGAGCGGCAAGCCACTCGGGGTCGGAGGAGTTCAGGTAACGGGCCGGGATGATGACGTCGGTGTCGATGTCGCGACCGTAACGATGCGCGGTACCCTTGAAGTGCATGGTGATTCCTTCCCTTTCCGTTTCCTACGCGATGTCTTCCGGCAGGCCGATGTGACCGAGCACGGCGGATGCGGCAGCCACGGCCGGGCTTGCCAGGTACACTTCGCTGGTGGGGTCGCCCATGCGGCCGACGAAGTTGCGGTTCGACGTGGACACGCAGCGCTCGCCTGCGGCAAGGATGCCCATGTAGCCGCCCAGGCACGGGCCGCACGTGGGCGTGGACACGGCGCAGTTCGCGTCAAGGAACACGTCCATGAGGCCCTCGGCAATGCACTGCTTGTACACGGCCTGCGTGGCGGGAATGACGATGCAGCGCACATCGGGGTGCACCTTGCGACCGCGCAGCACGTCTGCGGCCTGGCGCATGTCCTCCAAGCGGCCGTTCGTGCAGCTGCCGATGACGGCCTGGTCGATCTTCACGTCGCGGGACTCGGCCGCCGGGCGCGTGTTCGACGGCAGATGCGGCCACGCCACCGTTGCTGGAATGTCGGCCGCGTCGATCTCGTACACGTGCGCGTACACGGCGTCGGGGTCGGAATGATACTCGGTGTAGGGGCGCTCGGTGCGGCCGTCCATGTAGGCGCGCGCGATGTCGTCAACCTCGATGAGGCCCGCCTTGCCGCCGGCCTCGATGGCCATGTTGGAGATGGAAAGGCGCTGGTCCATGGACATGGAGTGGATGGCGCTGCCCGTGAATTCCATGGCCTTGTACAACGCGCCGTCCACGCCGATCATGCCGATGATGTACAGGATAACGTCCTTGCCGGTAACGCCGGGGGCAAGTTCGCCCTCGATCTTGAACAGCAGGCTTTCGGGCACCTTGAACCACGCCTTGCCCGTGGCGTAACCCACGGCGGCGTCGGTGGAGCCCACGCCCGTGGAGAATGCGCCAAGCGCGCCGTACGTGCAGGTATGGCTGTCCGCACCGATGATAAGGTCGCCAGCGCCCACAACGCCCTGCTCAGGCAGCAGCGCGTGCTCAACGCCCATGCAGCCTACCTCGTAATAGTGCGTGATGCCCTGCTCGCGGGCGAAGTCGCGCACCTGCTTGGCCTGCTCGGCGCTTTTGATGTCCTTGTTCGGGACGTAATGGTCGGGCACCAGGGCGATCTTCGTGGGGTCGAAAACCTTCTCAACGCCGATTTCCTTGAAATTCTTGATGGCGATGGGCGACGTAATGTCGTTGGACAGCACCAGGTCGAGATTGCACTCGATCAGCTGCCCCGGCTCCACTTCGTCGAGCCCTGCATGGGCGGCCAGAATCTTCTCCGCCATGGTCATGGGACGTGCCATGTTCACTCCTTCAATTCTGCAGTCTCGTCTGCCCGAATCCGGGCACTAGATAAACTCCACGATTGTACCACCCGACTTCGCCGGAAACGAAGAAGAGCCCCGACGGGGCCCTTCTTTATGATGCATTATTCACGTTTGGAGCGCTTGGGTTTACCACATGGTGCCGTAATAGTCGTAGTAGCCGCTGCCGTAGCCGGCCACCGCAGCGGCAAGCATGCCGCCGACCATCATGCAGAGCAGGATGCCCAGCACAATCCACACGGCGAAACCGATGGCGGAAAACTTCACGGCATCGGACTTCACCTGCGGATATTTGTCTACGTTGCACACCCAAGCCAAGATGATGCCCGGGATGCCCACCAAGGCGCCGATGACGAACCACGCGAACTTCATGCCGCCGGTCAGCTTCGTGAGCGGCGCGGGCTGATAGACGGGCTGCGCATACACCGGCTGCGCGTAAGGCTGCTGCGGTTGCGGCTGGGCATACGGCTGAGCGCCCGCGGGAGGCACCTGCGATGCCGCAGGCGGAACCTGGGCGCCTTGCGGCTGCTGCTGCGGCGCCGACCCGGGCTGAGACGGAGCCTTCGCCGGCTCCTCGGGATTGCCGGGCTGCGCCTCGGGCGCAGGCGCAGCGGAGGCTGCCACCGCATCGTTTTCAACGGGATGCACCGTGTTGTTCACATCTTGTTCTTCGGCCATGACAGGACCTGCTTTCTCTTGCAAAGGAGCCACCCCATTCGGCTCTTTTTTTCAACAAGGTCAGTATACGGGATGGCCAAGCGTGGGCGCGCTTTCGTCACTGAGTTGATGCAAAAGTAAATCACACGATGTATTTCGCCTGATCACCGGTAACGTTTCCGTAAAAAAAGCGGCCCTGTGGGGCCGCTTTCGCTTTGTTATTGTTCCTGCTTTGCCAGCGCCGTGCACAACGCATCAAGCAACGTGATGGCGAAGTGCTGGGCCGAGCGGCCCACGCCGGCGTCTTCCCAAGTGCTGCCGGGAAGTTCGACAGCAACGCGCGAAGGGTTCGACAAGCGCGCCGCGCGCAAAGCCGACTCCAGTCGCGTGGGCAGGGCATCCTCGGGCTCGAACACCACGCGCGGCGTGGTGCCCGTTTGCTCTTCGGGAAGCACGATGTGCACAAGCAGCATCTGTTCGTCGGGGGCGACCAGCAAACTATCGGCGCTCATGATCTTCGACGCAGGGTTCGTGGCCAGGGCCAGGTTGCTCATGCGCGAGGCAACGCAGCGCGTGAATTCCTGCGTTCCGAACAGGCACAGCGCGTGGCGCTCAAGCACGCCAGCCGCGCGCGCGAAGCCCAGGTGAGACGAGCCGCGCACCGCTTCCTTGCCCTCCCAAGAATGATGCAGGTTGCGAATGGCGGAATACGTGTACGCACCGGCAATGCCGTCGGTGGGCAAGCCCAGGTTCGTTTGGAACTTGCGCAACGCCAGCTCCGTGAATGCCCCGAACATGCCGTCGACAGGCCCGCAAGCGAAACCCAAGGCAGAAAGCGCCTGCTGCAGCTGCAGCACGTCGTGCCCGTGAAAATACGGCATGCGCAGGTACAGCGTGCGATCGCCTAAGCTATACGATGCATCCACAAGCGCCGCCCACGTCTTCTCGTCGACCTCTTCGCCTTCGGGAAGCTCGGCCTGCGCGCGAAACGCCTTGACCGCCGCGGCGGTTTCCGGACCGAATGCACCGTCTACGCGCGCTTCGTCCAAAAGCCCGATAAGCGACAGGCGATGCTGCACGTCCTCAACGGCCGCGCCCGAGTCTTGCTGCTTAATAGTTTCCATGTGATAAGCCTACTTCAGTCGATTTACGAACCAATCAGCCATGGAAACGAGCATATCACGCGCCGCAGAAGGTTTCACCATGTCGACAAGGCGATTTTTCGCAATGCTCGTAAGGTTTTCCGCATAGCTGCGCGCGTAGTCGATGCTGCCGGCGCGCTCCATGATCTCTACGGCCTCGGAGAGCACCGCCGGATCTTTCTCCTTCGCGGAGAGAATCTCGATGAGACGGCTGCGGTCGTCCTGGTTAGCGTTGGCCAGCGCGTGCACGACCATGAGCGTGCGCTTGCCCTCGGTGATGTCGCTGCGGAAGTCCTTCTTCGTGGACTCTTCGCTGCCGACAAGGTTCAGCAGGTCGTCCTGAATCTGGAACGCAAGGCCCGTGTCCAGACCGTAGTTGCGCAGGGCCTCGATTTCCATTTCGGTGCCGCCGCCGATGATGGCGCCGACCGCCAGCGGCACGGCGCCGGAATAGTGCGCCGTTTTGTGCGTAGCCATGATGAGGTAGTCCTCGGGCGTGATGTCGTAACGGCCGTCGCGCGCCCATCCGATGTCAAGCGCCTGGCCCTCGATGGTGCGGCGCGTCATGTCGATAAGCTCGGTGATAACGCGCACCTTCGTGTGGTCGTCCAGGTCGGGGTCTTCAACAACCGTGCCGTTGACCAGGGACAAAGCCAAGTCGCCCGCATTGATGGCAAGGCCGATGCCCTCGGTGCGGTGCATGCACGGCTCGCCTCGGCGCAGCTCGGCCTCGTCGGCGATGTCGTCGTGGATAAGCGCCGCCGTGTGGAAGTGCTCGATGGCAGCAGCCGCGCTGGTGGCAAGCTTCATGTCGCCGCCAACGGCCAGGCAAGCCGCAAAGCAAATGAGCGGGCGGTGACGCTTGCCCGCGTTCTCGCTGTATTTCTTCAGAGGATCGTACAGATAACGGTCCATGTCGGGATGTGAGCCCGACGGCAGGTACGCGTTGACCAGGTCACCGACTTGGTCCGCGAACACCGCCAGATACTCTTCAAACGTTTTCGGTGGGTTTTTTACGTCTGCGATGATCTCGTTAATATTCTTCATAGCGCTTTCTTGATCTGAATCGCCTGCATGCTTTGGCAAATGGTACCACATGGAAAACGTAACGTTCGCACGTCCCGGCGAAGCGCCCGAATCAGCCGAGGAATTCCAAATCGAAAACCAGCCACCGGCGCTTTTGAGCTAAATTGTGCGACCGTTGCGCAACATCGGCATCCATCTTTGACGAATTCGCAGCCACAATTCGTAGCGTCGAGCGAAAGCTCGACATCAACAAAAGCGCCGAAGGCGCACACTGTTTTTCGCGAAGCGTTTTTAAAGATGGTGACGCGCCCTTCAGGCGCTCTTGTAAAAGAGTCGAGCTTTCGCTCGACGCTACGAAACACACCGGAAGTCTCCACGGAAATGCAATCTTGAA
>NZ_CDRSTZ010000065.1:0-7913 GCF_977052095.1 Senegalimassilia sp. | reverse complement strand
TGATTGGGGTGCCGCCACCCGCATCCCGCGGTGCACCGGCAAGTGGGACACAGGGACCGTCCCTTTGGCCCACTTTCGGGATGTGAGGGCATTTCCGGCGAGGCGTTTTGCGCTTCGCCGTGCAAGAAGAGGAAAGTCAGACGAGAAGAGGGGTCTTCATGAGCGAAGAGAAGAAGGAGACGAACGCGGCGCCGGCGGCTGCCGATGCCGCTTTCGCGCAGCCTTCGGCCAAGCGGGCGAAGGAACCCATGAGCGTGTCGCGTCGTTCGCTGCTCATCGGCGTGGGCAGTACCGCGGCGCTTTTGGGTTTGGGCGCGCTGCGCTATGCCGGGCACGTGCCGCTGAACCGCCCGCCGGGAGGTCAGGACGAAGCGCACCTGGTCAGCGCCTGCATTCGCTGTGAAAAGTGCTACGAGGCGTGCCCGCGCCACGTCATCAAGCCGGCCAAAATCGAGGACGGTCTTCTGGGTATGCGCAGCCCGCAGCTGGACTTCAGCACCGATTACTGCGACTTCTGCGCCGAGGAAAACGGCGGCGTGCCGCTGTGCGTGCGCAACTGCCCCACCGAGGCGCTTTCGCTGCCGGCGGACGCCGATGCGCACAACACCATCATCGGCCTGGCCGAGATCGACCGGAAGACGTGCCTGGCGTTCCGCGACACGGGCTGCCATTTCTGCTACGACGCCTGCCGCGATGCCGGATACGACGCCATCCAGCTGGATAGCGAAGGCTACAGCGGCCGTCCGTACGTGATCGGCGACAAGTGCGTCGGCTGCGGCGCATGCGAGAGCGTGTGCGTGTCGCTGCAGCAGGGCTCCATCGTTGCCGGCGCCACCGAGCGCGCCATCGTCGTCCGACCCGCGTCTTCGCTGTAAGGAGGCTGTCATGAAATTGAGCAAGATTCGCACCATTGTGGCGGCCGTTGTGTTCTGCTTCCTGGCAATTTGCCTGGTCGCGGGCATCAACATGGGCACGCTGTCCGGCTTCGGCTGGGACGCGTTCAGCGCACTGTGCCCGCTTGGCGCCTTCACCACCATGTTGGCCACGAAAACCATGGTGCCGCGCGCCGTGTTCAGCATCATCATCATGGCGTTGCTGGTGTTCGTGTTCGGCCGCGCGTTTTGCGGCTGGATCTGCCCGGTGCCCGTGCTTGACAAGGTGCGCGCGTTTTTCCGCTCGCCGAAGAAGCGCAAGCAGCTTGAACAGGCGAAACACGACGAAATGCTCGACATCGCCAAGTTCGAGCTGGGTTGCGGTGGCAAGGGCGGCGACTGCGGTAGCTGCAGCGCCTGCAAGCAGCAGCGCCAGAAGCTGGACTCGCGCCATTACGTGCTGGGCGGCGCGCTGCTATCCACGGCCATCTTCGGCTTCCCGGTGTTCTGCCTGGTGTGCCCCATTGGCCTGACGTTCGCCACCGTGCTGGTGTTCTGGCGCCTGTTCGCCAACGCCGACATGACGGTTGCCGTGGTGCTCATCCCGTTGATGCTGATCATCGAGCTGGTGTTTCTGCGCAAGTGGTGCACGCGGTTTTGCCCGATGGCAGGTTTGATGAACCTGATGAGCCGCTTCAGCCGCACGTTCAAGCCCACCATCGACGACTCGAAGTGCCTGGAAACCAGCAAGGGTACGCCGTGCAGCCGTTGCGCCATGGTGTGCGAAGCCGACATCAACCTGCGTCATCCCGAGTACGGCGAGCGCACGCTGGCCGACTGCACGCGCTGCCACTCTTGCGTGGACGCCTGTCCCGCAAGCGCCATCACCATGCCGGTGGTTGCCAAGCGCGGCGAGAAGGTCAAGCTGGCTGCAAACGAGAAATAACAACATTTCGAAAGGCAAGCGCCCTTCACGCATCCTCTTCGCAGAAGGGCGCGCTGCCATTTCGCCGCATGTTGGACTCCCCCTCCTCCAACACGCGGCCCAAAAGCCCCGGCCCCGCCGGGGCTTTTCGCGTGATGCCGTAAAATTGCTTTTCCTGTGCGAGTTGTTCGCGCGATTGGGTTGCGCCGAGTACAATGCGGGCGTACCACGAGTAAGCGTGCCTTTAAGCCACGCATTCGCGCTTCCGCGCCGCGTGCGCCAGTTTACCGGGGTTCCAAAACACAATCGAATGCGTTGAGGCGGGTCGCCAAGATTCGGTTGGCGTACCTGGTGGTGCGGAGTTCTGCGATGGCCGAGCTCGCCGCAGGGCTGTGAGCTCCGCGGCGTTGTTGCTGGTTTTGCCCGGCTGCTTGCGATTGGGCGACGCTCGGGGATGCAACCGCTCGGGCGAGCGATTGGGAACGCATGCCGCGCGGGATGGCTAGTCCTCGCATCGCGTGCGTCCTCGACCGCCGCCGGGTTCTTCGCGCGCTTCGATTGCCTGGTAACGGTATGCGGGAAAGGATGCAAGATGCAAGGAAAACCGCTGGTCATGCTGCTGGTTGTGCTTTACGCCAGCGCATTTTTGGCCGGATTCAACGAGAACTTGGTGAACATGGCGCTCGTCTCGGTCATGGGCGAGTACGGCGTGGACTCGGTTGCCGCGCAATGGCTGGTCACAGGTTACATGATCGTGGCCACCATCATGGTCATGTGCATGGCGTTTTTCTACCGCCGCTTCAAGCTGCGTCCGTTGTACTTCTCGGCGGCGGCGTTCACGCTGGTCGGCTCGCTCATGGGTCTGCTTGCCCCGAACTTCGAGCTGCTTATGGCCGCGCGCCTGGTGCAGGCGGTCGGCTCGGGTATCTTCATCCCGCTCATGATGAACACGGTGCTGGCGGTCACGCCGAAGGAAAAAATGGGCACGTTCATGTCCATCGGTGGCTGCATGATCACGTTCGGCCCGGCGTTGGCGCCGGTGGTGTGCGGCGCGCAGGTCACCACGTTCGGGTGGCACAGCATCTTCGCTGTGCCCGTGATTGCCATGGCGGTGCTTGCCGTGCTTGCGATCTTCTCGGTGAAGAACCTGGGATTTTCGCCCGCTCACCTGGACATTCCGTCTGTGGTGCTTTCCGCGGTGTTCCTGAGCTTGCTGAGTTTTGGCCTTGTGGAGCTCACTATCGACACGCCGCTGGCGGTTGGCGCGCTGGTGGTTGCCGTGGCATCCGCGGCGCTGTTCGTGTGGCGCCAGCTGCGCTGCGAGCACCCGCTTATCGACTTGTCGCCCATGAAAAGCCGCGCGTTCTGGCCGTCCGTGGTGCTGACCACCGTCGCCATGATGGGCAGCTTCAGCTGCAGCGTGCTGCTGCCGCTGTACCTTGAAAGCGGCACGGGCCTGACCGCGTTCATGGCGGGCATGGTTATGCTGATTCCCGTGCTGGCGAACGCGGGCACCACGCTTCTGGGCGGCCGTATCATGGATGCGCGCGGCGAGTGGCCGCTGCTGCCGGCGGGTTTTGCGGCCATCGCTATAGGGTTTGCCCTGATGGCAAGCCTTGCGCCCACGCTTTCGCTGCCGGCGGTGTTCGTGGCGGCGCTGCTGGTCATGGGTGGCACGGGCTTTGTGTTTTCGCCGTCGCAAACGGCGGGCCTGCGCACGCTTCCGCCCGAGATGAACCCGTTCGGCGTGGCGATTTCTACCACGTTCGTGCAGATCGCAGCTTGCATCGGGCCCTCGCTGTACACGGGCATCCTGTCGACGGGCCAGGCCAGCGCGCTTGCGGCGGGCGCCAGCGCCGGGCTTGCAACTGCGCAAGGTTTCGCCGAGGCTATGGTGGTCGCCACCTGCGTAGCCGCGTTCGGTTGCGCCCTGGCGTTGGCCTACTCGCGGGCAGCGGTGAAGCGAGCAGCGTTGAAGGAACGGTGAACGCGTGGGGAACGTGCGGGTTCGCGGCCCGTTTTCCCTGCTGACCGTGTAGAATGAACCAATCAACACGAAACTGGATGCGCAGGCGATTTCCGCTTGCGCATCGTTTTGCATAAGCAACGAAGAGAAACGAGCATCACCTATGGCAATCACCGGCAAGCAGGTCCGCCAGCTGCGCAGCATGGCGAACAACTTGAAGCCTTGCGTCATGATCGGCAAGGAAGGCGTGACCGAAAGCGTTTTGAAGCAGATCGACGAGGATCTTGAGGCGCACGAGCTTATCAAGGTCAGCGTGCTGTGCGAAACGGGCAAGGAAGCAGCGCAGGCAGGTTACGAAATCGCCGACGAAACGGGCGCTGAGCTGGTGCAAGTCATCGGCAAGCGCGTAGTCCTCTACCGCGAAACCACCCGCGACGACATCGAGAAGATCGAGTTGGTGAAGTAGCAAACTGCGCAAGCGAATTGCAGTTTAACGTCAACACGCGAAGGCCCCGAGCGATGCGCTCGGGGCCTTCGTTTTACTTCAGGCACCTGCAGAGCCATTGGTTGCCGGTGTTGGCGGCGTGGGGGCAGCCTATGCAGGTGAGGGCGTTGCAAGTTTCGGCGCTGGCGGGGGCGCCGCAGAATGTTTCTAGGTCAAGTGCGGGGTTTGCGGCTTCGGGCTGCGTGTCGATGGTGGCGCCGGCGGCGTTGGCCGCTTCCTCTTCCGCTTCTGCGTCCGCCAACTGCATGGCGCGTACGACCATGCTGGCGAACTGGCGCATGCCGAGGTTCGTGGGGTGTGTGCCCTCGAGCGATTCGTAGTCGTGCCCGAATGCGCGCACATCGGCGACGCGGCAGCCTTCTGCTGCTGCGGCTTCGCGGATGGCGCGGTTGTATTCGTCCAGGTGAACGCCGCGAAGGCGATACGCGAACTCGGGGTGATCGACCCCGCGTGTACGGCCGGGCAGCAGCGTGACGCAGTACACCAGCGCATCGGGCGCCACGACTCGAATGTTGCGCAGCATGGTGCGGTATGCGTTGCCGAACTGCTCGGCGGCATCGGCGGGCGCAGCGCCGGCAACCTGCTCGGGCACGCTTGCCAGGTCGATGCATTTCGGCATAGCGTGGCTGTGACCTGCGGCTTGAGCAGCCGCGCCGCCCCAGCCGTAGTCGTTGATGCCGATGAACGTGATCACCACGTCGGGCGTCTGCCCGTCTTCGCCCAACAGCGCCGCCGCGCGTTCTGGGCTTTTTGCGGCGGGGAAGCCCGCGCCGTCCACCATGCTGCCCGACCACGCATCATCGGCCAAAATCTCGCCGCCAAGCGCGCGGGCAACGTGCGACCACCACGTATCGCTGGGGCTGGTCACGCCCGAGGTTTCAAGCCGCTCGTCGTTGTAGAACAGCGTGTAGCCGTCGGGAGTGCACCCTTCGAACGTGCTGATGGAGTCGCCCATGATGGAGAACTTCAAACCGGGCATTCCCGACCGCCTTCCGTGTTTGTTACTGCGCACCCGGGTGCGCGCGGCCCCCGGGCTGATTTCCGGCCAACCATGGTATCAAACCCTGGTGGCGTCTTCGTGAACAGCATATTACAGTAAAAACCTATAGGAATACCGGTATAACACGGCAAGCGCAACAATTTTGGCATCACGCGGGTAATGCGCAGCCAGCTAATCACCCGATGTAACCTATGAGCCGCAGCATCCATTTCCCCAGGTGAAAAAGGTGAAGAACTCGTGAATCTCACCCAAAAGCATCGCTTTGCATCCTTGACGTTGTACCTAAAACGTTGTACAATAGATAGAACCACGCACTCACACATGGCGCGTCGGCATCGCCCGGCGTGCCGCTGGTAAAAGGAGGCTGCAATGGGCGAGGCAATGGTCACGGGCCGCATGGCCCCTGGCAAAAAACGTCGCGGCGGGCAAATCCTGCACAGGGAGGGCCTGACCGCTTCCCAGGCAATCAACCGCATGTACGACTGCCTCATCGAAAAAGGTGACGCATCGTTTCTCACGGGCAACATCGTTGCGGAAGATGAAGAAGCCTGGTTTCGCGCGGCCGATTTCGTGGATGCGCTTTCCGAAAAGAAGGACGTCGCGCCTCTGACCTCGCCTTTTGCCCCAATCCCCGCTGCCGCGCCCGCCGGTGCGCAGCCGCAGGCGCAGGACGCCAATCCTGAAGCCTCACCCGAAGACGCCGCGCGCGCCGCTCGCAGCAAGCTTGCTGCCAAGGCGCAAAGCGGCAGCATCCCAACACCTGTCGGCGCGCCGTCCGAGCGCGCTGTACATTCCGCCGAAGAACAGGGGGCGAACTAAATGGCAGAAGCACGCATGCTGCTCGACACCGAAGTGGTGCTCGACTTCCTGTTCGAACGCGAGCCTCACTATCGCCCCACGCGCCTTATCATGATTGCCGGCCGCGTCGGCGAATTCGACCTGTGGATGACGTCCACCCAGATGGTGGACCTTGCGTACCGCCTGTCCGACGGCGGCAACCCCGCGCTGATGCCTCGCGCGCTTGAGCGCCTGCGCGGCCTGCGCACGTTCATTCGCGTGCAAGGCGTAGGCGACACCGAAATCGATCGCCTCCTCGCGTCGAATTGCGAAGACCCCGCAGCTCAGCTGCTGGTCAACGCCGCGGTGGACATCAAGGCGGACTTCCTGGTCACGCACAACGCGCAGGCGTGCAAAACGAACCTGCTCACCGTCACCGATTGCGAAGGCGTGTTCGACTGGCTGCGCGACAATCGCGAAATCGAATACGAGGATGTTGAAATATCCGAGTAGCTTTTCGCTGTCACCTTTCTGTCACTTGACACCTTCGAGTGCCAGACTACAATTCAAATTAGCACTCAAGCTGTGAGACTGCTAACGCGCCCCGCACCTCGCGGGGCGTTTCATTCGCCGGCTCGCTTGCACGCAAAAGTGGGACAAAGGGACAGTTCCTTTGTCCCACTTTCAACAAGCGAAGCGCGCGAAGCAATCCCACGGCGTCTAGCACGAACGGAAAGGAAGCGCCGCACATGCGCAAATTCAAGACAGAGAGCAAAAAGCTGCTCGACCTCATGATCAACTCCATCTACACCAACCGCGAAATCTTCCTGCGCGAGCTCATCTCCAACGCATCGGACGCGGTTGACAAGCTGTACTTCAAAAGCCTCACCGACACCAGCGTCCAGCTGACGAAAGACCAGCTCGGCATCGACGTCTCCTTCGACAAGGACGCCCGCACCATCACCGTGTCCGACAACGGCATCGGCATGACGCAGGAAGACCTCGACCGCAACCTCGGCACCATCGCGCACTCCGACTCCATGGCGTTCAAACAGGAAAACGCCGAGCAGCAGGGCGACGACGTCGACATCATCGGCCAGTTCGGCGTGGGCTTCTACAGCGCGTTCATGGTCGCGAAGTCCGTGCGCGTCGTGTCGAAGGCGTACGGCGAAGAGCAGGCCTGGGCCTGGGAATCCGACGGCGTTGAAGGCTACACCATCGAGGCGGCCGAGCGCGAAACGAACGGCACCGACGTCATCCTGACGCTCAAGGACAACACCGAGGAAGAGAACTACGACCAGTTCCTCAGCGAATACGGCCTGAAAGACCTGATCAAGCGCTACAGCAACTACGTGCGTTACCCCGTGCGCATGGAAGTGGAGAAGTCGCGCCAGAAGCCGAAGCCCGAAGACGCCGGCGACGATTACAAGCCCGAGTACGAGCAGTACACCGAGGTGGAAACCATCAACTCCATGGTGCCCATCTGGAAGCGCGGCAAGTCCGACGTGAAGCAGGAAGAGTACAACGAGTTCTACAAGCAGACGTTCCACGACTTCACCGACCCGGCCGCCACGTTCAGCATCCACGCCGAGGGCGCGCTGTCTTACGACGCGCTGCTGTTCATCCCCGGCCGCGCTCCGTACGACCTGTACAGCAAGGATTACAAGAAGGGCCTGGAACTGTACAGCTCCAACGTGCTGATCATGGAGAAGTGCGAGGACCTGCTGCCCGACCACTACAACTTCGTGCGCGGCGTTGTGGACAGCCAGGACCTTACGCTGAACATCTCGCGTGAAACGCTGCAGCAGAACAACCAGCTGCGCGCCATCGCCCGCAAGGTGGAGAAGAAGATTACGTCCGAGCTGAAG
>NZ_CDRSTZ010000064.1:0-8828 GCF_977052095.1 Senegalimassilia sp. | reverse complement strand
GCCGCGTGTCCGGCAGCGCCAGGCTGCGGGAGGGCAGGGCGTCGCGCTCGCGGAGGGCGCTTTTCTATGCGCGCGAGCGGCCGCGGAGGCCGGCAGGGCCCGCGGGGGGACCGGATCCCCCCGCGGGCCCTTCTGCGTTTTGCTGCGTCTAAATGCTCACAGGTCCCTTTCCGCGTTCTGGACTTTATTGCTATTTCATTATTTGTAGAAGAATTTTGCTTGGTTGGCCTTCCGATTTCCGGCTGTTTCGTCATTGCTTTGTGAAGTGATTGGTGCTCTTTCTTGGCGTATACTCATTTTATTGGGTGCAAGCTTTTTAATATGCTGAGGGAAGGGGATTAGTGTGGCTGTTGATAAGTTGTTGGTTGCTTATGATGGATCCGATGGTTCGCGTCATGCGCTTGAAATGGCTGCTTCTATTGCTCAGGTGAACAAGAATGCTCATCTTGAGTTGGTGTATGTCGTACCCATTCCACTTTTGAATGCTGATCAGATGGCTGCTTTTCAGAGCATCTTGGACATGATGGTGTCTGATGGCGAAGACCTTCTTGCTGCTGCCACTGATGAGCTTGCTAATGATGTGGTTGAGCGCACAGATACGCTTTTGGTTACGGGCACAAATCCTGCTAGCGAATTGCTGCGGCTTGCCGAGCAGCGCGGCTATGATTTGATCGTTGTTGGCAATCGCGGTCTTTCCGGTTTTAAAGAATATACCGGTAGCGTCAGCCATAAGGTTCTTGCTGGTTCTAAGATTCCCGTGCTTGTTGCGAAATAAGCATCATAAGAGGGGCGTCTTTGTCGATTCAATTCAAATAGGGAACGAGCTGCGAGTTTCAGGCTTGCAGCTCGTTCCTTTTATATTGGGGAATGATCGGATATTGACCCAGTTATGGTTTGCTAGTGGCGTGGCTTTAGCTCGCCTTTTTCGCAGCGGTTTCCCCAGCTGTCGATGAGTTTTCCGTCGCGGTTTATGCAGATGATCTCGCAGTGGTTTGCACATTTGTTGCATTCGATTGTTCTGGTTGCGAAATTGAACTCTTGGAGAGCGTCGAAGTTGAGTTCGCCGGATTTCATGGCGCAGGATGTTGCATCGCCCTCTACGGGCTTGCGTGCAGATATCTGCTCTTCAGCTGCAAGGAGTGCTGCTCCGAATGCGCCCATGAGGTGTCCGTCGGGGTCAACGATGACGGTAGTACCCAACTTGTCCTCGAACGCTTTTACTATGCCGACGTTTTTGGATACGCCACCTTGGAATACCACGGGGGTAATGATGTTTTTGCCTTTGCCGACGTTGTTGAGGTAATTGACGGAAACGGATTTGCACAGGCCGGCGATGATGTCTTCGCGTGCGTAGCCTACTTGAATTTTGTGGACCAGGTCGCTTTCTGCGGATACCGTGCAGCGAGCTGCGATGTTTGCGTGCTTCTTCGAGGTCAGCGCGATTTCGCCGAACTGCTTTACTTCTACGCCAAGGCGATGGGCTTGACTGGAAAGGAAGACACCTGTGCCTGCCGCGCACAGCGTGTTCATAGCGTAATCGACCGCGATGCCGCCATTTACGCAGATAATTTTGCTGTCCTGACCACCAATCTCCAAGATGGTACGAACGTCGGGGTGCAGAAACGTGGTGCCTACGGCGTGGGCGGTAATCTCATTCTTGATTACCGATGCACCGCACATGGCGCCAACGAGGCGGCGTGCGCTGCCGGTTGTTGCCACTGTTCGTACCGCAACTTTGCTTTGGTCGATTTGCCCGCCGAGTTCTGCGATAACACGTCGTGAAGCGTTGACGGGGTCGCCTTCAGTCCATTGATACGAACGTGCGATAATCTGGCGCTGGCTGTCGATGATGACGCCTTTCGTGGAGATGGAACCGATGTCGATGCCAAGGAACGCGTTCAGGCTTCTGCTCTGCGGTTTCGGGTTGTGTTGCGGACATCGCTGCTTCTCTTTCTTCATTGCGAGCATGCCGTAAAACGCTTCGAGGCTCGTGTCAAGGCCGGTGTCGCTTGTTTGGGAATCGTAGCTGAGATACAGCACGGGCATGTGCATGTCGCGGCTAATGTGCTGTAGCACGGGCATGCAGTCGATCTCGGGCGTGCAGCCGGAGGATTTCATATGGATGACGCCGTCAAAGCCCTCTTGCGCGTACTTCAGCGTGGCGACAATGGTCATGCTTGACGTCGGTCCCATGTCGTACGTGATGTAATCCGAGGCGCTTGCTCGCAGGTTTTTCTCGTTGTAGTGCAGATTACGGTTCGTCATATTGAGCATGCGGTGCAGCTCAACGCCCATACCCAGAAGCTTCTTTTCGACGCCCAGATTGCTTGATTCGTCGACGGCGGTGAAATATTCGCCGACCAGCCCGACGCGAACGGGATTGTCGGGTTTGTGGCAGGGAATGGCGCGAAAACGCTCGAGACCCGCTTTCTGGGCTGCAACGATGTCCTTTTCGCATGCGGCGTTGCGCATGTCGGCGAAATAGGCTTGGCGCGCATGTTCGAAATCTCCGGGATTGTCTTCGAACGCGGCGTTAGCCAGATAGTAGTCGTTGGCTTCGTCGAGACATTCAACCATCTTGAAAGTTGCCAGCATGTTGACCACGTCGTGGGGCACGCTGACGTTCGGGTTGATTTTGCGTTTGCAAACTTCGATGTATTCCTTAAGCGGCTTGCCGGTAACGGTGGCGAAGTTCAGCATGTCGAATTCGTAACCGAGGTCGCGCAGGATGGAATCCTTCAGCTCGTCGTAATAACCAAGGCGGCATGGGCCGGCGAATTGCACCAGCACGTCTGCTCCAAGCTTAAGGTCTTCGATATAGTCGCCAAGGATGTGCTTGAACGGCGCGCAAACAAAGTCGCTCGAATGCTTGCTGCCCGGTTCAACGGTGCGTTTTGTTGACGGGGGGCAAGCTGACGAAGTCGGCGTCGAGCACGTGCTCGACGAAGAACTTGAACGCGGTGTCGTAGTAACCGTAGCGGAAGAACGAAACGCGGGTGCGGGCGTGCCTGTCGCGCTTCGTAGCTTTGCGCTCGGGACGCAGCTTGAACGGGCCGCTTTGGCCGCCTATGGCCACGCGTGCGCCTCGGGCGCCTTCGGTAAGCTTTTGACCTGCGGTAACAAGGGGTCCCGCGGAGCGATTTTCCGCTTGCTGGTCTTGAGTAGCAGCGTCGTTGTCGTCAGTTTGCTGCATGGACGTACCCACCTCGTTTCTGGTAGCGAAGGATGTCGATGAAGCTTTCGATGCGCGTTTCGAGGCCGGCGGTACCGGTTTGAGCATCGACCGTAAGGTTGAGCACGGGCTTTCCCTTGATGCAGCGGATGATAGCGTCGTCGGTCATGGAATCGGGGCCGCAGGGGAAGGCGCTGACAAGCAGGATGCCGTCAACGCTGTCATGCAGGTTCATGATAGAGCCGACGATTTCTCGGTTCACGATCCAGGGCAGGGTATCTGAGAATTGAAAGCTGGACTGCAGCGCCCGTTTGCGGTCGTAGCAATCGGCGTACAGCAGCGTGACGCCCATGTTCGCCAGCATGTCGGAAAGGGCGCCGCCCATATAAGGGTCGTGAGCGAGATAAGGGTGGGCTGCAAGTAGGACGGTGATGCCGTTGCCGGGCGCGTTTTGCAGCAGTTGGCGCTGCTGCGCAGCATCGGCGGCCTCCTTTTGCTGCTGCGCATGGAGCGCTTGCTTCCAGGCGTGCTTCGCCTCGCGCGGGGTGCAAGCGAATTGTGCGGCTAAATCCAGAAAGGCGTCGCGCATGCCAATGTGTTCAATTGTTTCGTTGACCTGGCACGATACGATTATGGGCGACTGTTCGGCAAACGTGTTGGCAACCATGTCGGGCAGCGCTTGGAACTTCGTGCAGAAGGATTTGAAGTGCCCGAGGTTGTCGATGCACGGAACGAAGATGTCGTCGCAAGAGCCGATAAGCGACTCGACGTGCCCCAGGTAGATCTTCGACGCAAGGCAGCACTCGTCGTTCGATAGTGAGCCGCCGCACTCCACGGTGTGGCGGTCAGTAGGGGCGCTTATGACGGGCGTGCGGCCGATGGCGCGAAAGGACTCGATTCACAGCTGGCCGTATCGGTGATACAGCAGCGCCTGAGGAATGCCGATGCGCTGCAAGGACTCGTGGGGCGCTTGGCGTCGCAGCGTTGGTGGTTTCACGCCTCTCCCTCGAACAAATAAAAGGCACCCGAATAATCGGGTGCGATAACGGTCGATAACGTTAGCGGAAACAAGATCAGGGGAGTAGGTAATTGTACAGAAAATGGGAAAATGGGGACAATCCGTTACCGAGAACAAGGCGGGCGCAGCATGCTGGTGGGCGGGGGAGGCATCGTCTTCGCCAACGTCTTCCTGTGCATAGGCGTGGTGCGTGGCGTATGCGGCGACTCTTGACGCCGTTGGGGGCGCTGATGGGGTGAACGCACCGTACGCGATACGGGGTTGCGGGGCTTCCTGGTGGAAACTGCAACGGTGTTTTGCGCTTGCTGCCATTCCGGCGGTGGTGTGCGTGGCGATACCAAAGCGTGCGAGTCGTCGCTACCTGACGCGCAGCTCCCAAAAAGCTACAGCGCTTGCGGCCGCAACGTTGAGGCTGTCAACCTGGTGCGCCATGGGGATCCGAACGGTGTAATCGCAGTTCGCGATGGTGTGTGCCGCAAGGCCGTCGCCTTCCGTGCCAAGCACAAGCGCGAGTTTTTCCTCGGCTGCCAGCTGCGGGTTGTCAAGCGAGATGGAGTTGTCGGAAAGCGCCAGCGCGGCCGTTTTGAACCCCAAGCTGTGCAACAGCGGAATGCCGTCGTGCGCCCACGAGCCGGTGCCCGTTGCCCCCGAGTCGGCCCCGATGCGAGCCCAGGGAACCTGAAACACTGTGCCCATGGAAACGCGCACAGCGCGACGATACAGCGGATCGTAGCAAGCTTGCGTAACCAGCACGGCGTCAATGCCCAGGGCTGCGGCGCTGCGGAAAATGGCGCCGACGTTCGTGTGGTTCGTGATGTCCTCAAGCACGGCAACGCGGCGCGCCCCGCGACAGACGTCCTCGACGCTGGCGGGCACGGGACGGCGAAACGCGCCCAGAGCGCCGCGCGTAAGCTCAAAGCCTGTCAGCTTCTTTAGCTGTCCGTGCGGCAGAATGAAAGCGGGCAGGTCAAGACCGGGGTAGCGCCGGGAAATCTCGTCGATAATGGGCTGCATGCCCGTAAGGAACTTCTCTTCCATAAGCAGCGAAAGCGGCTGCATGCCACCGGCTACGGCTCGCTCGATGACCTTGGACGATTCGGCGATAAACATGCCTTTTTCGGGTTCCAGCTTGTTGCGCAGCTGCACTTCCGTCAGGCGTGCGTAGGCGTCAAGGCGCGGGTCGTCTATGGTTGGCACGTTGATGATCATGACGTTCTTTCTCGCAAGGGTTGTTGGCTTCATGATACCCGATGCTCGTGTGGGAAGCATGCGCGCGGGGCAAGGGTATACTTGCGGAAACAACATTAGTGTTGAGAGGAGCGGCACATGGAGCAGGAGCAGCAGCATTCGGAAGCGCTCGAGCGCGCGGCGCATCCCGTGCGGCACGAGGACTTCGACCGCTTCGTCGCCACGATTTCGGCGTTGCGCGCGCCGGACGGGTGCCCGTGGGATCGCGAGCAAACGCATCAGTCCATAGCGCACAATATGATCGAAGAGGCCTACGAAGCGGTTGATGCAATTGAATCGGGCGATGCGGCGCACCTTCGCGAAGAGCTTGGCGATGTGCTGCTGCAGGTGGTGTTGCAAAGTCAGATTGCCTCTGATCAGGGGGAATTCGACATTGATGACGTTGCGGCGGATGTGAACGCGAAGATGGTGCGCCGTCATCCGCACGTGTTCGGTACTAGCGAGGCAACGGATGCGGCCGAAGTGCTGAGCCTGTGGGACCAGGTGAAGCTGGCGGAAAAGAAGGCGGCGGACGAGAACGCTGCGCAGGCGGGCTCCGCAGATGCTGGCGATCATGGCGAGCTGGAGAAGCCGGCAGGGCTGCTTGACGGGGTGCCGGTGAGTTTTCCGGCGCTGATGCAGGCGCAGAAGATTTCGCGCAAGGCGGCCGCCGCCGGGTTCGAGTGGGATACGCTCGCCGATGTGTGGGACCAGGTCGAAAGCGAAATCGACGAGCTGAACGAGGCCTATGGCCAGGCGCCGAAAGCGGCGAACGGCAAGGTGGAGGGTGACCCCGAGGCAATGGCGCGCATTGAGGAAGAGCTTGGCGACGTGCTGTTCAGCATGGTTAACGTTGCTCGTCGCATGGGCGTAAACGCCGAGAACGCGTTGCGGGCAAGCTGCCGCAAGTTCCGCGGGCGCTGGGCTGCCATGGAGCAGATGGCGTTTGAGCAGGGCGTTCGCCTTGAAGACGTAAGCACGAAGCAGCAAAACGAGCTGTGGAAGCTTGCGAAGGAACAGGAGCGCAGGTAACGGCTACACACTCGGGTCATTTTGTCACTCGGGTCATTTTGTGGCTGCATTCGCCCTATTCCTCGGATTTTGGGGAAATGGGGAAGGGTAACGGCTTGGTTCTAAACGCTGGAGAAGGCTCGAACACGCCTGCAGTGGGGTATGATGGTTCCGACACAATTCGCGCCGCATTCTTGGAGGGAACGCGGCGCGCGTTTTGGCGCGGAGGGTCCAAAACGCCACCATGAAGGAGCCATCGATCATGACAATAACCGGTGAAGCCGCAAACGCCGGCAATTTAGCGGGGCGCACTATCGACGATAGCGCGAAAAAACAGCTGCCTATTCCGAACGTGCCCGACCTGAACGCATTCAACGTCAACAGCGATCTGCACGTGAATCAGGAAAGCATGGAAACGCTGCACAAGGCCAGCGTCGAAACCATGTCCATCATGCAGAAATACAAGGCCGCCATGCGCGAGATGAAAGTGCGTTTGGAGATTCTTGACCAGGACTTGAACCTGAAGAAGCACCGCAACCCCATTCACCATATCGAAAGCCGCCTGAAAAGCCCGGCCAGCATTTACGAGAAAATCGGACGCTACGGCTACGAGCCCACGCTTGAGAACATGGAACGCTACATCCTAGACATCGCGGGCATTCGCGTTATCTGCCCGTACATTCAGGATGTGTACAGCCTGTTTGAGCTGCTCAACAGGCAAGACGATCTGGAAATCGTGAAGGTGAAGGACTATATTGCCGCCCCGAAGCCTAACGGGTATCGCAGCTTGCACGTTATCGTGCGCATCCCTGTGTTCTTCATGGACAAGAAGGAGTCCATTCCTGTTGAGATTCAGCTGCGTACGCTGGCCATGGATTTTTGGGCCAGCCTTGAGCACGACCTGAAGTACAAGGCCGTCAGCGAAGTACGCGGCATCGATGCAAGCAGCGAGCTGAAGGATTGCAGTCGCATCATCGAGGAAGTTGAAACGCGCATGCAGGTGCTTGCCGGCGCCCTTGAACCCGAGGAATAACAAGTGAAAGTCGAAAGCGACCGGGTGTGATGCTCGGCCGCTTTCGATTTTCTGCGCCTTGACTTGAAGCTGACTCCAATGGCTATCATGAAATGCAACGAGAGGAGCATTTCATGATAGAAGAATACGCTACGGTGCCGAAGCTGGGCTTTGGCTGCATGCGCTTGCCGCTGACCGACCCCAAAGACGTCACCGCTATTGACGTTGAGCAGGTCAAACAGATGGTGGACGCGTTTATGCAGGCGGGTGGTACGTATTTCGATACCGCATTCGTGTACCACAACGGCCAGTCTGAGGTTGCGCTGCACGAGGCGCTGGTGGAGCGCTATCCGCGCGAAAACTTCACCATTGCCACGAAGTGCCTGGCCCGGGCGCTTCCCGACGCCGAAACAGCGAAGGCGTGCCTGGACACGTCGCTTGAGCGTTTGGGCACCGACTATGTGGACTACTACCTGTTGCACAACGTAGGCGGCGAGCGTACGAAGAAGTTCGACGACTTCGGTTTGTGGGAATGGGCGCAGGAGATGAAGGCGGCTGGCAAAATTCGCCACGTGGGCTTCAGCATGCACGATGGCGCCGATACGCTTGAGGAATTGCTGCAGGCGCATCCGGAGGTGGACTTTATCCAACTGCAGGTGAACTATCTGGATTGGGAAAGTCCTGTTGTCCAGGCGCGCCGCAACATGGAGGTCGCGCGCAAGTATGACAAGCCTGTTGTGGTGATGGAACCGGCACGAGGCGGTCGTTTGGCCGATCTGCCCGAAGCCGTGGCCGCGCCGCTTTTGGCCGCTCGCCCCGACCTCAGCCAGGTGTCGTGGGCGTACCGCTTCTGCTTCAACCAGCCCAATGTCATGACGGTGCTTTCGGGCATGTCGACGCTTGGCCAGGTGAAACAGAACGTAGCGGAATGGCGTGAGCACGGTGGCGCGTTTTCGGCCGAAGAACAGGCGGCGCTTGACGCGGCGCGCGATGTGCTGGCCGCTATGCCTACGGTGCCGTGCACGAATTGCCGCTACTGCGTAAAGGATTGCCCGCAGCAGGTTGCCATCCCCGAGATCATGAACCTGTTGAACTTGGAAATCCAAACGGAGAACACCGAGTTCGCCAAGCAGCAGTACAGCTGGCAGGCGGCTCCGGGCCGCGCGAGCGACTGCATCCAGTGCGGTGCGTGCGAATCCATGTGCCCGCAAAGCATCAACATCATCGAGCAGCTGGAAACAGCTGCCAACCACTTCGAGTAATCGGAGGGACGCAAAAGGCCCGGCATATGCCGGGCCTTTGTTGTGCGCGCGTTCGGTTGTGGGCGGTTTGGCCGGTGCGCGTGCGGCGTGCCGCCTTGCGAACCTGGTCTTCTGCGAGGCGGCACG
>NZ_CDRSTZ010000063.1:0-8970 GCF_977052095.1 Senegalimassilia sp. | reverse complement strand
CAGCGCGCCTTGCACGAGCATCACGATGATGGTGGCGATGAGGAACTTGCGGTTCGTCAGCACGCGCACCTGCAGCATGGGCTGCTCCATGCGCAGCTGGCGGCGGAAGAAGAACGCGAGCGCAATCACGCCGATGATGACGCCGCCCGCCGAATCGGCCGTCACGCCGTAGCTGCCGATGGCGGACAGGCCGTACAACAGGCCGCCGAACCCGAGTGTGGACAGGACGACCGAAACCACGTCGAGCTTCACATCCTTGTTCGTTTCGCCGCCGCGTTCAAGCGCTGCGGCGGCGAACACGATGACGGCTGCGCACAGCACAGCGATGATCCAGAACATGACGTGCCAGTTCGCCTGGTCGATGATGATGCCGGCGACGGTGGGGCCGGCGGCGGGGGCGAACGCGATGACGATGCCAAACACGCCCATGGCGGTGCCGCGACGGTCGACGGGGAACGTCCACATGAGCACCGTCATCACGAGCGGCATGAGGATGCCGGTGCCGGCAGCTTGAACCAAACGGCCGGCAAGCAACACGGGGAAGTTCGGGCCCCAGGCCGCCAGCGCCGTGCCGGCGGTGAACAGGACCATGGACGCAAGGAACAGCCGGCGCGTGGTGAAGCGGTCGGTCAGAAACGCGGTGATGGGCACCATGATGGCGTTGACTAGCGTAAATCCGGTGGTCAACCACTGTGCGACGGCGGCGTCGACGCTCATTTCCGCCATGATGGACGGCAGCGCCGGCGACACGACGGTTTGGTTGAGCACCGTGACGAACGTGCCGAATACCAGCACGGCCAGCATGACGATCTGCTTGCGGGTCAAGCCCCAGTTAGCCATGAGCGGCTCCTCTCTGCGCGGCGCGGGTACGGCTGCGCGCTTGCCCGATGAGCGCACAAGCCAAGGGCGGCCCGCAGGCTCGCCAAACGCATATGCGCTCTCGGATTCGGATAGGGAAGGCGTCGGACAAAAACAACGTCCCCGGTGCTGGCAAGCAAGCCGGGGACGTCGAGCAAGACGCCGTTGTGTTGTTCACGATAGTAACGCGCGCAAAGGATGTCGCCCAGAGGTGCGCGAGTCGAATCACACAATCCTTTCGCTGTCAACAAATCTTTCCCACAATGTGGGGTATAAGTGGCCGCGGAACCTGCCCTCTTGCCGGATGCTTGCCGCATTCCTGCCGGTGCGTCAACGGCGCCTATTTCTTCACGATGAGGTTTTCCGCTACGCTTTTGAGCTTCTTGAAATCGGTGATGACTAGCGCGCCGCGCTGGCGTTCCACGCACTCTGCCTTGCGCAGCGCGCTGACGCTGTTCGTGATGGAGTTCACGTACACGCAAAGCATTTCGGCCGGCTCATCGTTGGAAAACGGCACGATGGCGACGTGTTGTACCAGGCCACGGGCACGTTCCCGCGTACGCGCCTGGCGTTTCGCCCGATGCTGTGCAACCACTGCGAGGACCCGGCGTGCGTGAAGCACTGCCCCACCCACGCCATGCACAAGGATGCGGAAACCGGTCTGGTGCTGGTGGACCAGGACCGCTGCATCGCGTGCGGGTATTGCACGTGGACCTGCCCCTGCGGCGCCCCGTCCATGGACGATGTGCACCACATCATGAGCAAGTGCACGTTCTGCAAAGATCGCATTTCCGAGGGTCAGAAGCCGTTTTGTGCTGAAGCCTGCCCGGCAAATGCGCGCGTGTTCGGCGATTTGAACGACCCGGAAAGCGAGCCGAGCAAGCTGCTGCAGCAGAAAAAGGGCGTTCAGTACCTGCCTGAAATGGGTACGAACCCGTCGGTCTATTACGTGTAAGGCGGTTGGTGAACATGATTTTGCATGTGCTTCCTTTGTTGGCGTTCACGACGTTCGCCGGTTTTGCGGCGGGCGCGTATGCCGTTGACGCGGTGTGCGGCAACAGCCGCGAGGCGAAGACACCTTGGCTGTTCCCGTTGGTGTGCGTGGTGCTGCTGGGCATCGGCTTGCGCGGCACGTTGGCGCATTTGGGTCAGCCGCTGCGCTTCATGAACGGCATGGCGAACCCTGCGTCGGGCATTTCCCAGGAGTCGTACTGGGCGATTGCGCTGGGCATCGTTATCGTTGTTGACCTGGTGATTTCTTGGCGCGGTGGCCGTGCGCTGCGGCAAGCTGGCGGGGAAGACGGCTGCGGTTGCAGTGCTTGTCCTGGCGTTTGCCAGCGTGGCCGTTGCCCGCTACGCATTCTTCGCGATGGGCGTCGGCGCGTAACGGCGAAGCGCGGCAAGGCTGCTTTCGCCCCGACTTCGCGCGATAACGTTTGCCCCCTCCTTAAGAAGCCCGATGAGCAGCGTATTGCTCGTCGGGCTTCTTTGCGTTGGCCGGGCGAAACTGGTGGGCTGGCAAGTGTGATGGCCGATGCGCTCGCAAATGCGGGTAAACTCGCTTGATGAAAGCAACGGGGCGGCAGCCCGTGTCGCCTAAGCGAAAGGAAGGCCTTGCATGTTGACTATCGATGTCCCGGGGCGGGGCGTGCTTGAGGTTTGCCAGGTGGCGTGCGACTACAACGGCACCATCGCCATCGATGGGCGCCTTATGGATGGCGTGGCGGAACGTGTGCGGCGCTTGGCGGAGTTTGCGCAGGTCAGCGTGCTGACCGCAGACACGTTCGGCACGGTGCTCGCGCAGTGCGAGGGGCTTCCGGTCAACGTGCGCGTGTTCGACCGCGATGATGCTAGCGCCTGCAAGGCGTCTATCGTGCGCGAGTTGGGTGCCGCGGGCTGCGTGTGCATCGGCAATGGCTTCAACGACATCGCCATGTTCGGTGAAGCGGCGCTGTCCATCGCGGTTATAGGTGGCGAAGGCGCCTGCGCCAAGCTTCTGACCTGCGCCGACGTGGTGGTAACCAGCCCCCTCGACGCCTTCGACCTGCTGCTGAACCCCAATCGCCTGCGCGCCACGCTGCGCGGGTAACAGGGGCGGTTCCCTCTGCTCCGTTTTGCGGTGTCAGGCTGACGCTCGAGTCCAGTCGGGCAATCCGTTGCTGCGCTCGTTTGCCGCTCGCCGGGCTTTTGTTTCGCGATGGTAAATTCGCGAAAATCGGGTCTTGCGCGAACGCGGGCCATCATGTAGTCTTCGTGCCACAACTTAATACCTTGAAACCGTTGAGGCGAAAGTCAAGCCATCATAAGCGCTCACAGAGAGCGGGTGTTGCTGGGAATCCCGCAGAAATGCTGGGTGGTAAATGGTTCGCCGAGGGAAAGGGGAAAGGTTGGCAGGTGCGGCGCAACCGTGCGGCACGTGGCAACTGAGTATCTGGACCGTGAGCCTGCGTTAAGGGCAGAACATGTGTTGGCATGTTCGTGAGAGGGTTCCTTTTTGGGAGCCAAGTAAAGGTGGCACCGCAGATGTAACGTCTGTCCTTTATCTCAAAGGACAGACGTTTTTTTATTTCGCGGGAACTCGGGCCACGGGGCGCGGCGAGTCGCCATAGCCGAAGCCTAACTTCACTTGACTTTCCTAAAGCTGCAAACCTCATTCGCGTTCGTTGCCGGCAAACCGAAAGCCCGGGGACGGGCAATGACCGGCGGGGGACCGCCAAAGAAAGGAATGAGGATCATGTCGAACAACGTTGCAGCTCAGAAGCGTACGGTGGCAACTTCCGCGAACAAGGAGGGCCTGTCCGTACAAGATCTTATCCTGGTGGCCGTGCTGATCGCCGCCGGCGCCGTGCTCAAGCTCACCGTTTCCAGTTTCCTGAGCTTCGCGGGCATGAAGCCCAACTTCATGATCGCCATGTACTGCCTGGCCATCATTCTTACGCGTCCGAAAATGCTCCAATCCGTTGTCATCGGCTTGCTGGTTGGCCTGGTCAGCCAGCTGCCCATGTTGAACGCCACGCCGTTGGTGAATATCGCCTCCGAGATGCTGGGCGCTTTGGTGTGCGGCCTTTTGGTTACCGCGTTCGTGAAGGTTGCCGCCGACAACAAGGCGTTTCAGAACGTTGCCGCCCCTGCCATCATCACCTTCCTGTCCACCGTTGTTTCCGGTTATACGTTTGCCCTGATCGTGGGTGTGGCCGTGGCGCATCTGTCCCCGATTGCCGTGTTCGGCGTGTACGCCGTCATGGTGTTTGGCACCGCAACCATGAACGCCGTACTGGCCGCCATCCTTACCCCCGTCCTGCGCGCGGTGCTGAAGCGCTAGTAGGTTTCCGTTTTGCCTGCGGCAAAACGGAAACGCTCGACGCTGCGGCCGCTTCTGGCACCCAATCTTGCCCTTCAGCTTCACGGGCATGGCCGAAAGGCCAATGCCCAGCTGAGCTGGGCGCGCCCGCTCGGGCGCATAGATGGTTTGTGAACAAGCCACTGGCTTGTTCACTCAGGGCGATCTTGGGCACCAGAAGCGCCCTCGCTGACTCTTCGCCACCTGCGTTATTTGCCAGCTTTCCACTTGCTTGCCCGCTTACCTGAAGGGGTTTCCATGATCGATATTTCGCAATTGTCGTTTCGCTATCGGGAGGGGGTTGAACCCATCCTGCAGGGCATCGACCTGGCCATTCCCGATGGCGCGTTCGTCGGCATCACCGGCGCGGCGGGTAGCGGCAAGTCCACGCTCACCTACGCGTTCAACGGCATCATCCCGCATTGCTACCCGGGCGATTTCTACGGCAGCGTGCTTATCGACGGCCTTGACACGTGCGAGGCGTCGCTCACCGACATCAGCCGCTTGGTGGGCAGCGTGTGCCAAGACATCGATTCGCAGATGGTGTCGTCGGTGGTGGAGGACGAGGTGCTGTACGGTCTCGAGAACTTCGGCGTGCCGAAGGACGAGGTGGAGGCGCGCGTGACCGAGGCGCTTGACGCCATGGGAATCGCCGACCTGCGGCATCGCGGCATCGCCGAGCTTTCGGGCGGGCAGAAGCAGAAGGTGGCGGTTGCGTCGGTCATCGCGCTGAAGCCGCGCGTGCTGGTGCTCGACGAGCCTACGGCCGAGCTTGACCCCGCGTCGTCGCTGGCCGTGTTCGAGTTGCTGGCACGCTACGCCCGCGAAAACGGCACGACGGTCATCGTGTTGGAGCAGAAGATCGCGCTGCTGTCGGATTTCGCGGACATGCTGCTGATCGTTGACGACGGCAAAATCCGCTTCCGGGGCACGCCGGCCGAGGTGCTCGAGCATTCCGACGAGCTGCTGGAGATCGGCGTGAACTGCCCGCGTTCCACCAGCTTGGTGAATCGCCTGCGCGCCGGCGGCCTGGTGAACGCGCCGGCGGCGCGCAACGTCGACGAGGCGGTTGCGGTGTGCAAGCGCGTTTTGAGCGGGGAAGGGGTCGTCGCATGATCGAGTTCAAGAACGTGGGCGCGTCGTATGACGGCGAGCTCGCTATCCTGCGGGACGTGAGCTTCCGCATCCCCGACGGCGACTTCGTGGCGTTCGTCGGCACGAACGGCGCGGGCAAGTCCACCACGATGCGCCTGGTCAACGGGCTGTTGAAGCCTACGGCGGGCGAAGTGCTCATCGACGGCGTGCCCACTACGCAGCTGCGCACCAGCCAACTTGCGGCGAAGGTGGGCTTCCTGTTCCAAAACCCCGACCGGCAGATTTGCTGCGCAACCGTGCGCGAGGAGCTGCTGTTCGGCTTCCGGGCGCAGGGGCGGGCCGACGCCGAAGCCGAGGCGCGCGTGGACGCCATGATCGAGCGTTTCGGGTTCGATGCCGATGCCGAGCCGTTTTTGCTCAACCGCGGCACGCGGCAGCTTTTGGCGCTGGCGTCCATCATCGTGCTCGAGCCGCCCGTGGTGGTGCTCGACGAGCCGACGACCGGCCTCGACTTCCGCGAGTGCGCGAAGGTCATGGACGCCATCGCGGACATGAACGCACGCGCCACCACGGTGATTATGGTGTGCCACGACATGGAGGTGGTTGCCGACTACGCGCGTCGCGTCATCGCTATGACCGCAGGTCAGGTGGTTGCCGATGGCGCCACGTTCGACGTGCTGCGCAACCGCGACGTCCTGGCGCGCACGCATTTGCTGCCGCCGCAGGTGGTCGATGTTGCGCTGCGGCTGGCCGAGGACGGCGCCGTTGCGGCCGATTCGGCGGTGGCTGCGGCCAATACGCTTGACGAGATGACCGAGGCGCTTGCAGCGGCAGGCGCGAACGCGAAGGCGGGTGCATGATGAAGGGTTTTCTGGAGTACGTGCCGGGCGATAGTTTCCTGCACCGCATGAACCCGGTGGCGAAGCTGGGTGCGGCGTTGCTGCTGGTCATCGCCACGTTCGCGACCGGCAACTTCGTGCTGTTGGCGTTGCTTGCGGTGCTTGATGTGGTGCTGGCGGCGCAGTGCAAAATGCTGCCGCAAACGCTGGGCCTGGCGCGCGCGGTGGCGCTGTTCTCGCTGCTGCTGGCGCTCATCGCGCTGTTGTTCACGCCGCAGGGTGACGTGCTGGTGGCGTTGCCGTGGGGCTACATCGGCACCGAAAGCGTCATTGCAGCCGTGCTCATTGTGGTGCGCCTGGTGGTGTGCGCCGTGCCGCTGTTTCTGGTGTTCTATGTGACCAAACTTACCGATATGGCGAATGCCCTGGTCAAAGTGCTGCACGTGCCGTACAAGTACGCGTTCACGTTCATGTCTACCGTGCATTTCATCCCCGTGTTCATGAACGATATGTCCGGCATCATGGAAGCGCAAACGGCGCGCGGCGTGGAGTTCGACGGCGGCATCGCGAAGAAGATTCGCCTGATGATGCCGCTGTGCGTGCCGCTTCTGGTGTCGTCGGTGCGCAAAACGAACTCGGCCGCCATCGCCGCCGAGGTGCGCGGCTTCAACCTGCGAACCCGCGAAAGCGGCTTCAAGGAATACCCCCTCGCCGGCATGGACTACGCCGCCCTGGCCGTAGGCGTCCTGATCCTCGCCGCCGCCATCGCACTTTCTGTGCTGGGGCTGTAGAGGCGGGCCCCAAGAAATGGGCTTGCTTACGCCTCGGCGGTTTCTTCGCTTTCCGCGTCCGGCCCGAGGATTTCGCGGTAGTAGGTTTCGTCCTGTTCGGTGTAAACGTCGAAAATGACGTGCATATCCGCGCCCGGCTCGCCGGGTTTGCGCGTATCGAGCCACGTCTTCACGGCGTTCGTGGCAATGGCCGCGCCTTCTTGCTGTGGGAAGCCGAACACGCCGGTGGAAATGCAGCAGAACGCGATGGACTTCGCGCCATCAAGGGCGGCGGCGTCAAGGCAACTCAAGTAGCACTGTGTCAGCTGTTTGCGCTGTTCAACGGTGGGCGAGCCCTTCGTCATGGGGCCGACGGTGTGGATGATGCGCTTGGCGGGCAGGTTGTAGCCGGGCGTGATCTTCGCGCGGCCGACGGGCTCTTCGTAACCTTGCTGCTGCATGATTTGCGCGCACTTCAGGCGCAGCTGCACGCCGGCGAACGTGTGGATGGCGTTATCGATGCACAGGTGGCCGGGAATCCAGCAACCCAGAAGCGCGCTGTTCGCGGCGTTGACGATGGCATCGCAACGCAGCGCCGTGATGTCGCCGCGCCACAGGGTCAGGCGCTCGTCGGAGGCGATGCGCGGCAGCTCGTCGGCCTCGGTGATGCCCGGCTCGGCCACCATCAGCTGCAGAACGCGGTCCTGCACCTTCAGAAACGCCGGCGAGGCGGGCTTCGGCTCGCGCGTGTTCACCAGCGCGCGGAACTGCTCCCACTGCTCCATGAACCAACGCGGGTCCTCCTGCGGCTCAATGTGCTGCGCGCCGGCGCCGCGTTCATCCATCAGGTAGTTCACCAGGTACGTGATGTCTTCAACTAGCTGCATCATGCTGCTGCTCCTTACTATATAGTGCTGCGTCCGCGCGTCCGGTGGGCAGGGGCGAATTTTCCGAAGAGGGAAGGGGGAATCCGCCCCCGTCATTTCGGTGGCGCTTGCACCATCGTTTGCCCACCGTTTCGTTGAGGCTTTCGCGAACGAAATCGTTTGGCATGTAGCATAGCGCAACGTATCGGTGCGGTGACGCTAGCGCCGCTGCAGTTCGGCAAAGCTGCGCAACCATTTTCGCGTTTGCAACCTTATTTGCTAGCGCGTTTGCGTCATCCGCGCAGGTTGCTTCTCGCACAGTTGCCGCCTTAGGTTACGTGGGGTACACCAACGGATGTAATTCGATGACATGCGGGTGACGAAACGATGCAAGGGCTGCTCAGCGGCGCTTTTGCGTGGTAAGGTCTCCGTGTCAAAAAGAACGCGGGGCGAAAGGAAGCCCCGCATCTCCCATAACAAGGAGCCGACCATGACCGATCAATTCGACAACCAGAACGGCTACACGCCTCAGTCCGGCCAGCCGTACCAGCAGCCGAACTTCCAGCACTCCTACCAACAGCCGGTGGTGAACCCGCAGCAGCCGCACCCGGCAAAGCCTTCCACGGGCCGCACGTTCGGCACGGCGTTCGCCGGCGCGGCGCTGGCCTGCGTTATCGCGTTCGGTGGCTTCACCGTGTATCAAAACGTGACGGAGACCCCTTCCGGCAGCAACGTTACGCTGGGCGCGTCCACGAACACCGAGATCCAGGCCCAGTCAACCGATGACACGCTGCCCGAGGCCGTGGCGCAGAAGTGCCTGCCTTCCGTGGCCGCCATCGACGTGTATACGCAGCAAACGTCTACCGACATGCTCGGCCGCAGCACGTCAAGCTCCGGAACGCTTACCGAAAGCTCGCTCGGCAGCGGCGTGGTGCTTTCGGAGGATGGCTACATCGTCACGAACAACCACGTGGTCGCGGGTGCCGATGCCTTGAAGGTCACCGTGGGCGGCGAGGAGTACGATGCCGACGTGGTGGGCACCGACGAGTCCAGCGACATCGCAGTGGTGAAGCTGCGGGGCGCAAGCGGCCTGACGCCCATCGAGATCGGCGACTCGGACAACCTCACCATCGGCGAGTGGGTCATGTCCATCGGCAGCCCGTTCGGCCTGGAGCAGTCCGTGGCAACCGGCATCGTGTCGG
>NZ_CDRSTZ010000062.1:0-9962 GCF_977052095.1 Senegalimassilia sp. | reverse complement strand
CGCTTGCCCGCGTGCTGGTAAGCCTGGGCGTGCAGCGCGGCATGGTGGTGTACGGCGAATGCGTGCTCGACGAGCTTTCGTGCGCCGGCCCCACGAAGGTGTGCGAGTTCGGCGGCGGCGACTTCCACGCGCCGGCGTTTCGCACCTACGAGCTGACGCCCGAGCAGTTCGGCATGGCCCGCTGCACGCGCGATGACCTGCGCGGCGGCTCGCCCGAGGAAAACGCGCAGATCACGCGCGATACTCTGTCGGGAGCCGAACGCGGATGCCGCCGCGACACCGTCGTGCTCAACGCCGCAGCCGGCCTGTACATCGCCGGCGCAGTGCCCTCGCTGCGCGACGGCGTGGCCCGGGCCAACGAGCTCATCGACACCGGCGCCGCAACCGTGAAGCTCAACGCCTACATCCAAGCCAGCAACGCGCAATAGCGCCTTGTCACGCCAAACACGAAAGGACCACGGTTGAACATTCTTGATCAGATAGCTGAGCGCACGCGGGAGCGCGTTGCCGAGCAGAAGCGTGTGCGGTCGCTTGCGAGCATGCAGCAGGCTGCCGATGAAGCGCTGGCGCGCGATTGCGAACGATGCGCTGCCGAAAAGCCCGGCCCCGACGGGTTGCCGCTGTCCGGCGAGGCGTTCGCGGCGGCCCACGCCGCGGCGCCATGCAGCTTCCCGTTCGAAGGCGCGCTCGAGCGCCCCGGCGTGCAGTTCATCGCCGAGGTGAAGCGGGCAAGCCCCTCGAAAGGCCTCATCGCGGCGGATTTCCCGTACCTGCAGATAGCACGTGATTACGAAACCGCAGGTGCGGCGGCCATTTCATGCCTGACCGAGCCGTACTGGTTCCAAGGCCGCAACGAGTACCTGGCCGAAATCGCCGAGGCGGTAAGCATCCCGGTGCTGCGCAAAGACTTCGTGGTGGACGAGTACATGGTCTACGAGGCGAAGGCGCTTGGCGCGCAGGCAGTGCTGCTGATATGCGCCATCCTTGACGATGCGCAGCTTGCCGCCTACCGCCAGCTGTGCGACCAACTTCGCCTGTCTGCCCTGGTGGAAGCACATACCGCCAAGGAGATTGAGCGCGCCATCGCCTGCGGGGCGCGCGTGATCGGCGTGAACAACCGCGACCTGAAAACATTCGACGTGGACATGAACGCCGCCCGCGCGCTGCGCGACTTGGTGCCGCCGCACACGCTGTTCGTGTCCGAAAGCGGCATCGTAATGCCGGCCGACGTCGAGGCGGCGCGAGCCATGCGCGCTGACGCCGTGCTGGTGGGCGAAGCGCTTATGCGCGCCGACGACAAGCGCGCCAAGCTCGCCGAGCTGCGAGGAGACGGGCGGCCAAGGTAGCCAGCCGAAGCGTTCACCAAACATAGCCGCCTGGCGGGTGGCCCAAGGGAAAGCACTCGCGCAGGCCTAAGCCCTAGCGGGGAACGATAGCGAAACGAAGGAAAGGACGAACGTGCCATGGAGCACCTGCTGGTAAAAACTTTGCGGCTTGCGAACTGAAGTCGATGTTGCAGCCGCCAGGGGCACCGCCTCAGGCCTGCATGGTTATCGGGTCCATATCTCGTCATCGTTTCACCTGATGACGGTTACCCATATGATGCTTATTAAACCCACAAGACCTCGAATTCCGACAATTCGAGGTCTTGTGCTGCGTCAATCGCCCCTCTACTTCGAATTCTTTGCACAAAACGCCAATCCGACGCAAAATGCAATCCTTCCGAAGCCGTTTCACATCAGCGTTTACCTTGCAGCCGCAGAACAACCGCGTTACGCGAACATCTTCGCGAAGATGTGCTTCACGATGTCGGTGCGACGCACCACGCCCACCAGCGCGCCTTCGTCGTTGACCACCGGCAGCTTCGTGAACTTTTTCTTCGACAGCATGGCCGCCACGCGCGCGATAGACTGCTCGGGCTTCGCGCACACCACCTTGCGGACGGCGAAATCCATGACGCAACGCTCTTTGAGCTGGTCAACGCGCTCTTCGAAGCTCATGTCATCGAAGTACAGCATAGACGCGTCACCGCCGGTGAACAGCGTGTGCGCGCGATGCTGGGCCACCGCGCCCATGATGTCGCCGTCGCTGATGAAGCCCACCACGAAACCGCCCTCGTCCACCACGGGCAGGCTGCTGACGCCGCGCTCGGTCATGATGCGCACCACGTCAGCGATGGTGGCGCTGGCCAGGCACGTGAACGGATCGGCAATCATCACCGCCGACACCGGCGTGCCGGCGGTTTCAAGCGGAATGCTCTCGGGAACAATCTCGGACATTAGCGGTTCTCCTTTACGGAAGCGGATGCAGTTGCGGATGCGGAAGGCGAAGGGGCAGACGGCGTGTCAGCTCCAACGGGCGAAGTAGCGTGCTCCAAGGCAGAAGCCGAAGCAACGCCATCGGAACCAGAAGGCGAAGTCGCCGCAGATGAAGCAGCCGAAGAGCCCTTGGCGGCGCTGTTCGCAGCAGCCGGCGAAGAGGCGGCTTTGCGCTTCGCGGGGCGCACGGCAACGATGCAATACACCAGCGACACCAGGCCGATGGCGGCGCACACCTTGTAGGCCACGCCCGCACCGGTGGCAGTTGCCGCCTGGAGCGTTGCGCCAGCTGCAGTGCCACCAGCGGTCACCGACGTCATAACCGTAACGATAAGCGCCGTGCACAAGCCGCCGGCAACCTGACGACCCGTGTTCGCGATGGCGTTGCCGTGTGCGATCATCTCGTTGCGCAGGGCGTTGACGCCCCACGTGTTCACGGGCATGTTCGCCAGCGCCTGACCCGCCGCCTGCAGCATGCAGAACAGAGCCACCACCAAAATGGGCGTAGCGGTAGACGACAGCGACAGGGCGAACAGCGCGCCCGTCATCAGGGCCAAGCCCACCACGGAGATGACGCGCGGGCCAAATTTGTCGAACACCACGCCGGAAATGGGGCTGATGATGATGCCCACGGCCGCCGCGGGAAGCATGGCCATACCCGTTTCGAACGCCGAAGCGCCCAGCGCGGTCTGCAGCAGAAGCGGCAGCAACGTGTTCGTGACCAGGCACGCCGCGTTGATAAGCGTCACGATGATAGCCGCCACGCGGAACTCGCGGGTGCGCAGGCAACTCAGCTCAAGCAGCGGCTGCTCCAGCTTGCCCTGACGGCGCGCAAACAGCACGAGGCACACCACGCCGGCAGCCACCGAGCCCAGCACCACAGGGCTGGTCCAGCCAAGCGATGAAGCGGTAGAGAAGCCGTACAGCAGACCGCCGAACGCCACGGTGGACAGCGCCACGGAAGCGAAGTCAAGCTTGGGGTTCTTCAACTCGCCGACGTTCTTCAGCATGAATACTCCCATGACCAGCACAATCAACGAAAGCGGCACGATGGCGCCCACCATGGCGCGCCAACCGAATGCGTCGATGACCGCGCCGCCGGCAACGGGGCCCACGGCGGGGCCTGCGCTCATGACGATGCCGGCCATGCCCATGGCCGTGCCGCGCTTCTCCACGGGAAACACCAGCATGGGCACAACGGCAACCAGCGGCATCAGCACGCCGGATCCGGCCGCTTGCAGTACGCGGCCCACGATCAGCAGCGAGAAGTCGGGCGCCACAGCGCACAGCAGCGTGCCCGCGGCAAACGCCACCAGCGCGCCAAAGAACAGCTTGCGCGTAGAGAACTTGTCGATCAAATAGGCGGAAACCGGCACCATGATGCCGCTGACCAGCGGATAGATGGACATGATCCACTGCGCGGTAGACGCATCGATGCCGAAGTCGGCCATGATGACCGGTAGCGCCGGCGACATGACGGTTTGGTTCAGCAGCGCCAAAAACGCGCCGAGCACCACCACGGCTACAATACGCACCTGCACGCCGGTGATTTTCCCGCTAGCGGGGATTGAAGAAGTTGAAGACATAGGCACTCCCATCGTGAGACCTTAGCGCTGCGCAGCAGCAATGGCGCAGCAACCAAGGGCAATGCGCAAGCGCTTGAACAGGCAGCCATTTCGCGAACGATTCGAGCCGGCAAATCGAGCTAGCGCGAAACAACCGATCGATAACGGCTCGCCGTCGGCACACGCGCCGCCCATCGACACACGGGTCTGGCGCAGCGCCAGCGCACAGCACATTGCAAAATATTCGATTAGTTACTGAAAATTTCAGAAAGAGACGACCCGGCGCTTACGAGCGCAGCCCATAAGCGGTCGTCGCGCGCGGCGGCCAATCGCGCCCGCGCCCGCAATCAGATGCGGCACGTAGAAAGCGGCTGGTTCAGGCAAACCTGAGCGCACGCCGAAACGCCAGCCCACACCAGCGGGCGGCGCAAAGAAGCATATGTCATACTGAGATTGTTCATAGCGGAGAGGTACCTTACCCCAACGACGCCGCACCGGTGCGCACCCAACCGCCATCTTCACCGTTTCCGCATCGACTGGGACAAAGGGACAGTCCCCTTGTCCCAGTTTCCGTTGCTGAAGCGTTACGAGACGACAACAAGGCCGCGCAAGAGGCCAAAAATCCTGTCAAACGCCCTGTCCCCTTGTCAGAAACTGACAAGGGGACAGGGCGTTTGACATAGGGTTAATGGGGAAATGGCGGGATACGACCACCGTTTCCCCAGGTCAAAACTACAAGCCGTAGAACTCCGTGGTCAGGGGGCGGGCGAACAGGTCGCGGGCGGCTGCGTTGGGGTCGGCGCCTTCCCACACCACGCCGCGCACCACCTCGGTGATGGGCAGCTCCACGCCGTAGGCCTCGGACAGCGTCTGCAGCGTTTTGCACGCCAGCGCGCCCTCCACCACCATGTGCGTGCGCTCGCGGTACTCGTCGAGCGTGCCGCCGCGCGCCAGCTCAACGCCGAACGAGCGGTTGCGCGAGTGCTCGGACGTGCACGTGGCAATCAGGTCGCCCGCGCCGGCCAGACCCATGCACGTGATGGCCTGCCCACCGCACTTCACCACCAAACGGCTCATCTCGGCCAGACCGCGCGTCATCAGCATGGCCGCCGTGTTGTCGCCATAGCCCAACCCGTACGCCACACCCACAGCGATGGCGATGACGTTCTTGAACGCCGCGCACAACTCCACGCCCGTCACGTCGTCGCTGGTGTACGTGCGGAACGTCGGCGAGGCGAACAGGTCGCGGAACAGCACCGCCGTGTCCTCGCCCGACGACGCGATGACGGTGCCGGCCGGCTTGCCCTTGATGACCTCCTCGGCGTGGTTCGGCCCGGACAGCACGGCCAAGCGGTCGCGGTTGCCCAGCTCGGACTCGAACACGCCCACGGGCAAGTAGCCGCTGTCGGCCTCGACGCCCTTCGAGCAGATGATGATGGGGAAATCATCGTCCACCACGTCCCCGATGGCCCGCGCCACGCCGCGCAGCAGGTTCGACGGCGTCACGATGACGGCTGCCTTCGCGCGCAGCAGCGCGTCGCAATACGACGTGGTGGCCACGATGTTGCCGGACAGCACGGTGTCGGACAGGTAGCGCGGGTTGACGTGCTCGTGGTTGATGCCGCGCACCACCGAGTCCTTGCGTGCCCACAAGCCCACGTTTTGCCCGTTCAGCGCCAGCGTCTGCGCCAGCGCGGTTCCCCACGAGCCGGCGCCGATGACTGCAACTTTCATGTCGTCGTCCACTTCCCCTTACGCCTTCTTCTTATCGCCGATGCGGCGCTCGCACCCATGGCGCAAACGGTCGATGTTCTCGCGGTGCGCCCACACCACCGTCAGCGCGGCAACCGTGGTGCACAACCAGGCCAGCGGCGCGAACGTGGCGAACAGGAAATAGTACGCCGCGAAAAATGGGCATGCTACCGCCGCCGCAACTGAGCCCAAAGACACGTACCGGGTGGCAATGACCAGCACGGCGAAGATGAGCAGCTCAAGGCACGCGCCCTGCCAGCCGAACGTCACGAACAGGCAGCCCACGGCCACGGCAATGCCCTTGCCGCCCTTAAAGCCCAGCCACGGGCTGAAGATATGACCCCACGTGCAGCCCAAAAACGCCACGGTAACGAAGTCGTCGTAGCCGATGACGTGGCCCGACAGCGACATGCCGCCGCCGAACGCCGCCGCAGCGGCAGCCGCGATAAGCCCCGACACGATGCCCTTGCCGAAATCCAGCACGAACACCGCGCCGCCGCCCACTTTGCCCATGGTGCGCAGCGCGTTGGTGGTGCCGATGTTGCCCGACCCATGCTCGCGGATGTCGGTGTGGAAAAACACCCTCGAGATGATGACGCCCCACGGGATGGACCCCAGCAGGAACGACGCAACGAAAACCCCTAATGCTCCCAGCAGTTCCACAACGAATCTTCCCTAGTCCTTCTTCTTGAACTTCAGCTTCACCGGCGTGCCCGTCAGGTCGAACGATTTGCGCAGGCGGTTCTCCAGGAAGCGCTCGTAGTTGTCGTTGACCAGGTCGGGGCGGTTCACGAAGAACGTGAACTGCGGCGGGCACGTGGCCGTTTGCGTGACGTATTTCATGCGCAGGATGGCCTTGCCCTTGCTGACGGTGTGACCGTTTTCGCGAATTTCGCCCAGCCACACGTTCAGCTGGTTCGTGGGGATGGTCTTGCAGAAGTTGTCGTAGGCCACGTTGACGGCATCCCAGATGCGGTGCACCGACTTGCCGGTCAGCGCGCACGTGGCAACCACGGGCGCGTAGCCCACGAACGTCATACGGTCCTCGATCTTCTGGCGCACCTCGGCCTTGGCCTCGGGGCCTTCCACCAGGTCCCACTTGTTCAGCACGATGACCATGGCGCACTGGCGGTCGGCGGCGAAGCCGGCCACGCGCTGGTCCTGGTCCGTCAGGCCGATGGAGCCGTCGATGACCAGAAGCGCCACGTCGGCGCGGTCGATGGCGCGCATGGCGCGCACGAAGCCATAATACTCAACGTCTTCGTCGATCTTGCTTTTCACGCGCAGGCCGGCCGTATCCACGATGGTGTAGCGCTGGCCCTCGTGCTCCACCACGGTGTCGATGGCGTCGCGCGTGGTGCCGGCCACGTCGGACACGATGGAGCGCTCACCCGCCGTTAGGCGGTTCGTCAGCGACGACTTGCCCGCGTTCGGGCGGCCGATGATGGCGATGCTGATGCCCGGATCGGCGTCGTCCTCGTCGGTGACCTCGACTTTCTTCAGCTCCTCCACGATGGCGTCCAAAAGGTCGCCCGTGCCGTTGCCGTGCACCGACGAGATGGCCCACGGGTCGCCCAGGCCCAGCTGGTAGAACTCCCACACCTGGTCCATGGTGTCGGGGTTGTCCATCTTGTTCACGCACAAAAACACGGGCTTGGACGTTTTGCGCAAGATGCGCGCCACTTCCTCGTCGTCGACGTTGATGCCGGTGCGGCCGTCCACGATGAACACGATGACGTCGGCCTCGTTCACGCCGGCGAACGCCTGCGTGCGGATGGAGCCCTGGAACGCGTCGTCGTCGCCCATCTCGATGCCGCCGGTGTCGATGAGCTTGAACTCGACGCCGTTCCAGTCGGCGATGTGGTACGAACGGTCGCGCGTCACGCCGCGCATCTCGTGCACGATGGCCTCGTCGGCCTGGGCAATGCGGTTCACGAAGGTGGACTTGCCGACGTTCGGCCGTCCAACAACCGCCACGATGGGCAGAGACATATCGAATCCTTTTCGGTTGGTGAAAACTACTTCGGGCACGCTAGCTGCGCGCCAGGTCGACGAGTTCCGGAAAGAACCCAGTCGCGTTACAGGATACCACGGTAACCGGGGCCCCGGCGGCCTTCTCCATATCCTCTAACGTTGCGTCGTCAAGCGTGACGCCGTTGTCGTTGAAAATGACGGACGGCACCGCATAGCGCCAGCCCGGATGCGCGGCGGCGTCGGCGCGAATGGCCGCCGCGATGTCGCAGCTGCACAGAAGGCCCGTGACGTCGACGTTGCCGCCGAAGAACTCGTTCTTCACGAACAGCGGCTGCAGCACGTCGGCGGCGGGGCTTTGCGCGAACAGCGGGCCGAAAAAGTGCTTCGTGGCGAAACCGGAGATGTAGCGCACGCGCATGCCGACCGCGCGCAGCGCCTCGGCAGCTTCGACGTCCTGCCCCGCCTCGGCCGCGGCCTCCCAGTCGTCCACGAACGAGCGGATGATGCCCACGCCGTCCTCGAACATGCCGAAGTCGCCGTAGTGCTCGCTTGGCGGCAGGTTCGCCAGCAGCTCGTCGCCGTAGGCGTTTGAGTAGAACTCGTCGGCCGCGAACGCCCACAGGTGCCCACGCTCGGCCAGAGCACGCTGCTGAGCAGGCACGATGGTGTCCATGGCGGCACGCGCGGCCACGGGGTCGTTGAAGCTTTTCGTGAAGCACGTCTGGTGCTTCGTGAACCCTAAGGGCACGATGCAGATGTCCAGGATGCCCGGGCGTGCGTAGGCCCACTCAAGCGTTTCGCGCAGCACGTCGCCGTCGTTCTCGTCGGGCATCAGCACGATCTGCGCGTGGAATTCGATGCCGGCGGCAAGCAGGCGGTCCATGACGTCGATGCCGTGCTGGGCGTGGCGGCCGATGATGCGGCGGCGCACCTCGGGGTTTGATGCGTGCAGCGACACGCGCAGCGGGCTGATGGCCTGCTCGATGATGCGCGCTTCGTCTTCGGCCGACAGGTTCGTGAACGTGACGAACGTACCGGACAGAAAGCTCAGGCGGAAGTCGTCGTCGCGCAGCGTCAGCGACGGGCGCATATCGTCGGGCAGCTGGCGCATGAAGCAGAAGATGCAGGCGTTGCGGCACTGCTTCACGCCGTCGAACACCACGCCGGAAAATTCGAAGCCCCAATCTTCACCTTCGCAGCGTTCAAGCTCCACTTCGCCAGCTTCACCGTCGGTGTCGATGTAGCCGAGCGTGATGAAATCGTCGGCGGTAAGCCAGCGCCAGTCAATCATGTCGCGCACGGGCTGGCCGTCCACGCTGGTGATGATGCAGCCTGGCGTGAACCCGACGTCGTCGGCGGGGCTTTCGGGCAACACGTACTCGATGACGGCGCGCGGAGGCTCGGGCGCTCGACGACCGCGACGCTTCTTCGCCGCCTCAACCGCCACGTCCTCGGGAGGATACACGCCCACGCTTCCACCGCCGTTCCATCCAAAAAATGGGACAAAGGGACTGTCCCTTTGTCCCATTCGAAATTTGCTCAGCCGAACATAGTAGCGCAAGCCAACCAACGCACCCACCCCCTCCGCGGATTCTGCGCAAGAAGGATGCGAGGACCGAACGTTGCCAAAGAGCCTTTGACAATTGAAGACACAATAAAGAGTAAGCGGTTGCAGCAAACTGTGCCACAAGCGCTTACGAGCAAGTCGAAATGATGAGGAAGACGTGGAAAGCTGCTACTCTTGTCTGCCGGCGGCGGCTAGGGCGTCGCGGACGGCTCGGTATTGGCGTTGGCTTACCGGCACCTGCGCGCCTGTGGTCATGGTCAGCGCCTCGCGGCAGCCACGAATAACGTGCTCCATGTTCGCCAGATAGCTTTTGTGGCAGCGGACGAAGCTGCCGGGCAGCTGTTTTTCCAGATCGGATAGCGCCGCATACGCATAGAGCTCGCGGCCGTCCACGTACGATACCAGCACCTTGCGGCCCTGGCTTTGCACGAACTGCACCTCGTGTGGGTTGATGACGTGGGTGGATCCGCCGCTGCGCAGCATCACGGGCGCGGCAACACGACCAATCATGCCGAGCACCTTGTCAAGCGCGGCGCGCACCTCAACAGGCGAAAACGGCGTGAGCAGCAGATACTGGTGACGCGTGGAATATACTGCCGACGTGTACGCTTCGCGCGTGCAGGTGTAGATGACCAGGGGCAACGCGTGATCGGCATCAAGCTTCCTCACCAAGTCGATGCCGCCCTCGTGCACGCCCCCGGCATTGATGGGCGCCACCAGAATGTCAACGTGCGGCGCCCGCGACACGCGCTCTTCAGCAACCTGCGAACCACAGCACTCGAATTG
>NZ_CDRSTZ010000061.1:0-10296 GCF_977052095.1 Senegalimassilia sp. | reverse complement strand
CTTTGTACAAGGATGAGCTCTACAACTTGCCCTTCAACATGAATACGTTTTCGAAGATGTGGGGCATCCGGACTCCTGCCGAGGCCGTCGAGATTATCGAGCGCCAGAAAGCCGAAGCTGCTGAGCTTATTGGCGATGGGGAGCCGGCCAACCTTGAGGAGCAGGCGCTCTCGCTTATCGGTCGCGACGTGTATGTGAAGCTGGTCAAGGGCTATACCGAGAAGCAGTGGGGTCGCAGCTGCACCGAGCTTCCCGCTGATATCATCAAGCGCCTCCCCGTGCGTCTGACGTACGATAACAACTACTTCAACGATCGTTGGCAGGGCATCCCTATGGGCGGCTATACGGCGATGGTCCAGCGCATGTTCGGCGACGCGGAGATTCAGCTGTCTACGGAATATCGCGAGTTTAAAGAACAGAACCCCGATATCGCCGACCGCACGATTTACTGCGGTCCCATCGACGAGTACTTCGACTTCAAGTTGGGCACGCTTGAGTATCGCAGCCTTCGTTTCGAAACTGAGACGGTTGAGTGCGAGAATTGGCAGGGCAATGCTGTGGTGAACTACACTGAGCGCGAAGTGCCTTACACTCGTATCATCGAGCACAAGCATTTTGAGAAGCAGGAGTCTCCGGTTTCGGTGATTACCCGTGAGTATCCGGCCGACTGGAAGCCCGGCGATGAGCCGTATTACCCAATTAATGACGGGCGCAACTCCAAGCTGTATGCGGAATACGAGAAGCTAGCCAAGCAAGAGGGCGACGTGGTGTTTGCTGGTCGCTTGGGCGGCTATAAGTATTACGACATGGACAAGGCGATTGACGCCGCATTCGACCTGGTGAAAGACGAATTGGGTGTTGATTTGCGCGCCTAGTGACGTCGTCTAAGGGATGCTATTTTAAGAGCTTGAGCTTGTTTGCTGGTTGTAGTTGTCGAAAGGCCCGCACGGTTGTGCGGGCCTTTTTTGCGTTAATTGCCATAACGGAAGTAGGGGAGCTTGAAGCATTGGTGTTTAGAAATGGCCTTTTGCCGCGCCTCCTGCGTGTTTGCAAGGGGATGGGGAGCAGGCGGCGCGGCAAAAGGCCATCTGACAATTGGTGATTGCGGATGGTCGGGCAACGTGGAGCGAGAAAGTGTTCGACCTGGAGTTAAATCGATTGCTGAGGCTGTTGAGGGCACCCGCCCAAGGGCGGGTGCCTTTGATCGCTGAATGATTGTTGAGGCTAGGGGTGCGTCCCTTTCTCCTGGGCTGTGACGATAGGTGGGACGCACCTCTGTAGATTGGCTTTTCGGGCTTGGATTGAGGCTAGAAGGCGAAGACGCTGCCGCCGGTGGTGTAGAAGACCATGCGAAGCAGGATGGCGCTTGCGCACGAGCAGACTACGATAAGCCGGCCGGCAATGCTCCATTTCGTGGATTTCTTGCCCCAGAATGCGCAGGCGAATGCTGCGAGGGCGAGTATGATTGCGGCTATTGTCAACGACAGCGACCCGCCGGAGAATGCCGAATAGTTGGCGGCATCGACGAGCGCGTGCGTCGGATGGGTTGGATCGTAGCGGTATCCCACGGAGACGAACGTGTTTTCGCAGGTAGACATGGCGATTGCATAGCAAATGGTGGTAAGCGCGCTAAGCTCGCTTGAAGCAAGTGCAAGGACGCCGCTGCACTTTGCAGCAGATTGCGAGCGCATTGCGTCGAGAGCGGCGAAAAGCCCGGCACTTGCGGAAATGAACGTGGTGAACAGAATGAGGGGCCACTGCAATTCCATGGGTTACTCCTTTCCTTGCCAGGTGCGGCCGCGCAGCACGTAGAGGAACTTCGGGTTGTTGCCCACGTTCGGCAGGTGATGCACATCGGAAGCATCGTAGGGTTTGGCGATGTCGCTGTATTTCTGGCGCGCGTTGTGCACGTCGTCGTACGAAACGCCTTTGCCTTGCTTCGTGGGGTTCGCGGGGCATTCGAAGTTGTCGATGCCTTCATCCAGGTCGCCGAAGAAGCGGGCGCGCCCGCCGCATTGCGCGACGCATTGGGGAAGCTCACCCTGGGCGGTTTTCTGCGTGCAGAGCGTGCATTTCTCGGCAATGCGTTCGTCCTCGTTGAGATAGCGCACGTTATAAGGGCAGGCCATGACGCAGAACTGGCAGCCGATGCACTTCGACTTGTCAATTTGGATGGTACCGTCGGGTGCGATGTGCGAAGCCTCGGTGGGACACACCTTCACGCATTCGGGGTCTTTGCAATGCTGGTATTGCATGGGCAGGAAATACGTTTCGATATTCGGGCGTTTTCCCTGGTAATCGCTACATTTATTCGGGCCGACGCGCAGCACCTTGATCCAGGAGCTGCCGATAGGCACGTTGTTCACGGTTTTGCACGCCGCCGAGCAGGATAGGCAACCGACGCAGCGGTTGAGGTCGGTCATGATCGCGTAATGGGACATGGTGCGTTACGCCTCTCTTCTGATGTCGTAATCGGGCAGCCATTCGCCATGTCGGTGACTTCCCAGTAAGGGTCAAGTGGGCCGGCGCCTTCTGCGCCCAGCGACGGGACGCGGGTGGGACCGCGGTTGCCGGCGGGCGTGTCGACGTTGCCGGTGAGATGGCGCAGGTGCAGCAGCGTGCGTATACACTGCACTACGTCGCCAACCTGGTCGGTTGCAAGCTGAAAGTGGATGCCGCCGTTGCCCCAGCGCTGGCCTTCGGGGCGCGTGGCCCAAGCCAGGCACGCCTCGCGGATAAACTGCGCGTTAACGCCGGTAATGTTGGCCGCCCATTCGAACGTGCATTCCTTCACGGAATCGAGCAGGTAGGTCCACACGGGGCGGACGGTGTGGGTGGAGCCGTCTTTCAGCGTTACCTGGAACGAGCCGGTAAGTGCCGGGTCGATGGAATCGAATATCGAGGTGGGAGGCCAGTAGCCGCCGCCTTGATCAAGCAGCGCGCCGGTGTTGAAGCGCGGGCCCTTGCAGATTTAGGCGCCCTGCACGGAGTTGGGTGTGCCGATGATCTGTTTGCGGCGTGCGCGGTGCTGCCTGTTGTGGCTGCCGCGGTGCCGATGACAATGAGCGGCGAATGCGACACGCAGTGCGCGAAGGGGAATGCTGCCGCCGCTGGACGGGCTTGCCGCGAGGATGACGGCGCCGTTCGCGCTGCTGTCGCAGTTCCCGAACAGGTGAAACACATGCTGCGCATGGCGAGCGGGCTGGGTTTGTGCGGGCTGCTGGTTAGCTTTGCGAACGCGTTCGCCGACGGAGCGGCGCGCGCGATGGCTCTGTCGGCAACGAGGCAGTATTTCGACAACCTGGGGCAGGCGTCGTTTATTGCGGCAGGGCTTGTTTTGCTGCGGTGTTCGTGGATTTGTGCCTGCGCTTTTTAACCGATGGCATTGCTGCAGCATATCGCGTCGTCATGCTGGTGATGGCGGCGTTTTTGGTGTTTTCGCCCATATTCGGGCAGATGGGGCCGCTTGCAGTGTTCGTGGCACTGCTGCAGCAGGGTGCGTTCAACATCCTGTTCTTCGTCATCGTTGCTCGTGCCATGGCCGCCCGACGTGCGGACGCAGCGGGGCTGTTCTGCGTAAGCTGGGGCATGATGACGGCGGGCCAGCTGGCAGGTTGGGCCGTGGCGGGGCTGTTTGGCGCGCTGCTGTTCGCCATGCCGAACGCCGGGATGGCAGTGGCGCTTGTTTCTGTGGCGTTGGTGTCGGTGGCATACATGTTTGCGCTTCCTGGGGCGAAGTTGAGCGAGCTTATAGCAGGCGAAGGCCGCGCTGCGCAATGCGCGGGCGACATTGGGCGAAGCGGCGGGTTTGCGAGCTCCGAGCCTGGCGGACACAAGCGCGCGTTCCAGGAAAAGTGCCAGGTTGTGGCGCGGGAATTCGGGCTGACGGAACGAGAAGCCGAAGTTATGGTGCTGCTGGCGAAGGGCCGGACGCGGGCGCGCATCCAAGAAGAGTTGTACCTGTCAAGCGGGACCGTGGCAACGCATGCGCGGCACATCTACCAGAAGGTGGGCGTGCACAGCAAGCAGGAGCTGCTGGATGTGATCGAATCGGCGGGCGAGCGGCCTGCTCGAAAGACGGAAGGCACCCCTCGGAGTTTGCGGGCGATGGACATTTGCATGCAGGCGCGCGGACGAGCTTTGCGGGTGCGAATGACGCGCGATAAGTCCGCGCGGCTGAAGGGGCTTTCGAATTCTTATTGAGGCTTCGACGTCCCTTGGAGCTTTGGGCCGACGGGGTTTGCGGCCGGTTGCTTGCGGGCGCGCGGGTGAATTCCTTCAATACCTAGTTTGCTGCCGTGTTAATTCTGCGGGAAGTTCCCGTGTTGTGCATATGACCAGGTATAATGATTTTGGAATATACTAGGTAAATGGAGGATAGGCCATGGCCGGTAGCATGGATGTTAACGAATTCGTGGCGCGCGAGGCGCTGAAAAACGAAGACAAATTCAAGAAGCTGGTTGCGCAGCTGGGCGATTCTTCCCGCCGCAACCGCCAAAACGCGGCAAGCTCGCTTGCGTTCATCGCGAAGGTAAGCCCGGCTTTGCTGGTGCCCTGCGCAGGGGACGTCATCGACGCGCTTAACCGCCCCGAGGCCCAGACGCGTTGGGAGTGTTTGGACGTGCTGACTGCGCTGGTTGCGCAGGAATCGCGCTGCACGGACAAGGCGCTGCCCGGTGCGGAAACGGCGCTGTTCGACGAGGAAAGCGGCTTTGTCCGCCTGGCCGCCATGCGCTTCTTCTGCGCATATGGTGCAACTACCGAAAAGCGTTCCGAGCACGTGTGGCCGCTTATCGACGAGGCCATCCAGTGCTATCACGGCGACGTGGAGTTCAACGACATGCTGAACGCCGTTGCCGAATTCGCCACTGGCAAGCTTTCGGAGCACGTTAAGGAACAGCTCGTTGAGAGAATGTCGTTCGATGCGCATAATGGCAAGGGCGCGCTGAAACGCAAGGCGCAAACCATCATTGACAACGCGCAAGGAAAATAACCTTGGAAACCTCAGGCTGCACCGTTTTTCGGCGCAGCCTGTTTGTTTCGAACCGTCCGCAAGTGTCTGCGGGGGTTAGTTCGAATGCAAGCAGGGGTCGGTTTTAGCCGGCTCGAATATGGCTGCTGGAAGGAGTGGCAATGGCACAGCATACGGTTACGCTGATTCCGGGCGACGGTATTGGCCTTGAGGCGTCGGCGGCTATGCAGCGCGTCGTCGAGGCGGCTGGCGCGGATATCGCGTGGGAAGTTGCTGAAGCGGGCGCGGCATGCGCCGAGAAGACGGGCACGCCGTTGCCTGATGAGACGGTTGAGGCCGTCAAACGCAATAAGGTTGCCATCAAGGGCCCGTGCACCACGCCGGTGGGAACGGGTTTTCGCAGCGTGAACGTTGCGCTGCGCAAAACGCTTGATCTGTACGTGTGCCTGCGCCCCGTGGCTTCGCTGCCGGGTGCCGGTGGGCGATACGACGACGTGGACCTGACCATCGTGCGCGAAAACTCAGAGGACCTGTACGCGGGCGTGGAGTTCGAAGAGGGATCCGAGGCTGCGGGCAAGCTCATCCAGTTCTGCGCTGACGAAGGCGCGGGCGTCATTCGCCCCGACTCGGGCATCTCTATCAAGCCCATCTCCATCACGGCTACGCAGAACATCGTGCGCTATGCGTTCGACTACGCGGTCAAGCATGGCCGTAAGAAGGTTACGGCTGCTCACAAGGCCAATATCATGAAGTATTCCGATGGCTTGTTCCTGCGCGTGGCGCGCGAAGTGGCCAAGGAGTACGAGGGCAAGGTTGAGTTCGACGACCGCATCATCGACGCGTTCTGCATGAACATGGTCATCGACCCGGCGCAGTTCGACGTGGTGGTGTTCCCGAACCTGTACGGCGACATCGCCAGCGACCTGGCAGCGGGCCTGGTGGGCGGCCTGGGCATTGCCCCGGGCGCGAACATCGGCAAGGAATATGCCGTGTTCGAGGCCGTGCACGGTTCCGCGCCCGACATCGCGGGCCAGAACAAGGCCAACCCCACGGCAGAGATCATGTCGGCAGCCATGATGCTTGACCACCTGGGCGAACTGGAAATTGCCGAGCGCATCCGCCGCGGCGTGCGCGCGGTGTACGCCGACGGCACCGTGCTGACGGGCGACATCCGCAAGGCAACGGGCAGCAACGCCCCGGCCGCAAGCTGTACCGAGTTCACCGACGCGCTTGTGGCGGCCATCAAGGCGCAGGCGTAAGGATATAGGCGAGGGAAGGCTGCCTGCCGTTTGGGGCGCGGCCTTCCCTCTTTCGTTTGAAGGGACGGGGTTGCAGAAGCAATCCTGGTCGCGAGGACGGGTTTCGGGCTAATAGGGCGCAAGGGGCGAAGCTTGGCCGGTGAAGGCCGTGCCCCGATGCGATCTGCTCAACCGGTGCGATTCTCGACTTCGCTTTTTGGATTCATCCCGGCCCTTCCCTATTTTGCAACGACACGATGGAAGCGCATCGGCGCTTCAAGGGGGACGATATGAAGAACGAGAAGTTCGCCGCTACCCTTTCCGTGGGGGATGCCGCGTACACGTACTATCCGATCGAGCAGATTGCCGGCTCTGAGAAGCTGCCGTATGCGCTGAAGGTGCTGCTAGAGAACGTGCTGCGCAACGCTGAAACGCCGGAAGCGGCTGCTGACCTGGCGAAACGTGTGATTGAAGCCGGTTGTGCCGGCGAAGTTGGCAGCGAGGTGGAGTTCAGCCCCGCGCGCGTGCTGTTCCAGGACTTCACGGGCGTGCCGGTGTTCGTGGACTTTGCCGTTATGCGCGAGGCATGCGCGAGCTTGGGCGGCGACCCTGCGAAGATCAATCCGCAAATCCCGTGCGATTTGGTTATCGACCACTCCGTTATCGCCGATGTGGCGGGTTGCTCGTGCGCCATGGAGAAGAACATGGAGCTGGAGTTTCAGCGCAACGGCGAGCGCTACAACTTCCTGAAGTGGGCGCAGGAGTCGTTCGAGAACGTGCGCATCGTGCCGCCGGGAGCGGGCATCTGCCATCAGCTGAACATCGAGCAGTTCGCGCGCGTGGCCATGACGTCGGAAGCCGCCGGCGTGAAAACGTCTGCGGGCGAGAACCCCACCGTGTACTTCGATACGCTGGTGGGCACGGACAGCCACACGCCTACGGCTAACGGCATCGGCGTGCTGGGCTGGGGCGTCGGTGGCATCGAGGCCGAGGCCGCGGCGCTGGGCCAGCCGATCACCACGCTGGTGCCGAAGGTGGTGGGCGTGCGCCTGACCGGCAAGCTTGCCGAAGGCGTGGCCGCCATGGACGTGGCGCTGACGTTCGCGAAGATGCTGCGAGAGAAGGGAGTGGTCGGCTGCTTCGTCGAGTGCTTCGGCCCCGGCCTTGACAGCTTGAACGCCACGCAGCGCACGTGCATCTCGAACATGACGCCGGAATACGGCAGCACGTGCACGCTGTTCCCCGTTGACGAGCAGACGCTGGCGTATCTGCGCCTGACCGGCCGCAGCGAAGAGCAGGTGGCGCTGGTCGAGCAGTACGCGAAGGCGCAGGGCTTCTGGAACGACCCGGCCGCGCCCGAGCGCGTGTACGCCGACGTGCTGGAACTTGACCTGGGCAGCGTGAAGCGCAGCATTGCCGGCCCGTCGCGCCCGCACGACCGCATTTGGCTTGACGAGGCGCAGGAGCGTTTCCGCGGCATTTGCGCCGATCGCGGCCTTGACCTGGGCAAGAAGGTTACCGTTGACGTGAACGGCCAGACGTGCGAGCTGAGCCACGGCGCGCTGGCCATTGCCGCGGTGACCAGCTGCACCACGGCAACGGATCCGTCCATGATGCTGACGGCGGGCTTGGTGGCGAAGAAGGCAGCCGAGGCGGGCCTTGCCCCCAAGCCGTGGGTGAAGTGCATCCTGGCGCCGGGCAGCCGTGCCACCGAACTTCTGCTTGAGCGCGCGGGGTTGCTTGACGGCCTGCGCCAACTGGGCTTTTACACGTGCGGCTTCGGTTGCATGAGCTGCATCGGCAACTCCGGCCCCGTGCTGCCGCAGCTGCACGACATTGCCGACGACCTGGAACTTGCCAGCGTGCTTTCGGGCAACCGCAACTTCGAGGGCCGCATTTCCCCCGATGTGTCGCAGAACTACCTGGGCGCGCCGGCAACGGTTATCGCGTATTCGCTGGCGGGCACCATGGACGTTGACCTGACCACCGCCGAGCTGGGCAAACGCGCCGATGGCACGCCGGTGCACCTGGCCGACATCTGGCCGACGAACGAGGAAGTTGCCGAGCTTCTGGCGAAGTTCGCCACGCAGGAGCTGTACGAGGAAGGCTCGCGCGGCCTGTACGACGGCGACGCGGCGTGGCAGCAGCTGGGCAGCGAGCCGTCCGACACGTTCGCGTGGGATGCGGACTCCACGTACGTGCGCCGTGCGCCGTACTTCGACGGCATGGGCGCCGAGCCCGAGCCGGCGGCGCCGATTGCCGACGCCCGCGCGCTGGCATTCCTGGGCGACTTCATCACCACCGACCACATCTCGCCGGCTGGCAGCATCGCGCCCGATTCCCCGGCGGCGAAGTACCTGAAGGAGCGTGGCGTGGCGCCTGCCGACTTCAACACGTACGGCGCGCGCCGCGGCAACCACGAGGTGATGATGCGCGGCACGTTCGCCAACGTGAAGCTGGCGAACAAGCTGGCGGAGGGCAAGAAGGGCGGCTGGACGCGCGACTTCCTGAACGGCCAGGTCACGCCCCTGTTCGATGCGGCTATGGATTACGAGCAGGCCGGCGTGCCCCTGGTGGTGGTTGCCGGCAAGATGTACGGCAGCGGCAGCTCGCGCGACTGGGCGGCGAAGGGCCCGATGCTTCTGGGCATCCGCGCGGCGTTCGCCGAAAGCTTCGAGCGCATCCATCGCTCGAACCTTATTGGCATGGGCATCATGCCGCTGCAGTTCGCGGAAGGTGAAAGCGCCGAAAGCCTGGGGCTTGACGGCTCCGAGCAGTACACGGTGGGCGCCGTGGACTTCTCGCACGGCCTGCCCGAGCCGCGCGTGGTGGACGTGACGGCGAAGAAGGCCGACGGGTCTGCGGTGGCGTTCAAGGCAACGGTGCGCGTGGACACGCCGACGGAGGGCAAGTACTTCGAGAACGGCGGCATCCTGCAGTACGTGCTGCGCCAGCTGGCGAAATAACGGTTGCGTGCTGGGACGGCGCGGGGTGTAAGCGGCGCGGCAGCGTTCGCACCCGGCTTTGCCCCGCTGCGACGCGATCGCTGATGCGGCGTGCGCGCTTGGCCAAACGGCTTCGGCTGTGCAAGCGCGAAAGCGCGTTGATGCTCGAGGCGTTGCACCTGACGTTGCCCCGGCGTCACTATAAGGTAACGAAAGCGTTCAGCTTTTCCGGAAGCTGGACGCTTTCGTGTATGATGGGGAGAATCGCAAACTTCAAGGGAAGAAAGGGATGCCGTGAAACAGACATCCGGTTTTGAGTCGCTCATCGATGCCCTTAAACAGTCGGGCTTCGACATGGGCGCGGGATTCGGTGGGCCGCAGAGCGGTCCGACCGCCAGCAGCGAAGGGGGGTCGCAGCAAGGCGGCGCAAGCCCGTTCGGCGGCGGCGCGGGAAACCCGTTCGCGGGCTTCGGCGGCCATGGCGGCTCGGGCGGCAAAGGCGGCGACGCCGATTTCTCGTTCGGTGACAAAATGGGCCAGATGAGCAAGAAAGCGCTGGTCATCCTTGCCATTCTGCTAATTGTGGTGCTGCTGGTTGCTTACTGGTGGTTCCATCCGCCCATCAATATCCATAGCACCGACACGTGGCTGTTCGTGGCCGTGTTCGTGCTGCTGCCGCTGTTTGTGTTCTGGCGCGCAAAATCGCGCACGTACGAAACGGGCAACAGCAAGGTTGATCCCAGCCGCACGAAGGCCAAGGCGTTCAAGGTTGCATCGTGGGTACCGGTGGTCATCGCGCTGGTGGGCGTGCTGGGCGCCGTGGCGTCGCTGTCCATTTTCCCGGGCAACGCCGCCAAATACGCCAACGTGCTGCAAACGCAGGACGCCGACTTCGCGCAGGATATCCAGCAGGTCGACTACTCCGAGATTCCCATCATCGACCGCGATTCGGCCGCGCTTCTGGGCAATCGCGCCATGGGCAACATTCCCGAGTACGTCAGCCAGTTCGAGATTGCGGGCACGTATAGCCAGATCAACTATCAGGGCACGCCCGTGCGCGTGAGCCCGCTGGGCTATGCCGACCTGTTCAAATGGCTGACGAACCGAGCCCAGGGCATCCCGGCGTATGCGCTGGTAGACA
>NZ_CDRSTZ010000060.1:0-10845 GCF_977052095.1 Senegalimassilia sp. | reverse complement strand
TACGGCCACTTCGGTCGCGAGCTTCCCGAGTTCACTTGGGAGGCCACCGACAAGGCTGAAGCTTTGAAAAAGGCGTGCAATCTGGCATAACAAGAGGGCTAACATACTCTGCGTGAGAGAAGAGGGCCCGGATGGGGTAACGCCAAGCGCGCCGTTCAGCTGACCGTAGACCACGACGCATTGGGTGCCCTGACCAGGTAACATGTGCAAAGCCTGCTGGAAGCGAACTATGCGGTCGGCGTCATCGAGGGATTGCTCGACGACAACCTGACCGTTACGTACGCCAGCAGGCTTTTTTATAAGCATTTGGGCTACGGAACCGATGACGTCAAGCGGTTCAACGGCCATTCGTTTCTGGACATCGTGCACCCCGATGACCTGGAAGAATTCAAGTGTAAGCTGTTCAGCTCGCTGACCGACCTTCGCCACGACTTCCACTTCGACGCCACGTATCGCGGACATGTGCGCGGAAACGGGTCCGTGCGGTTCCGCTCCATCGGCAACGCGAACCGCCGCAGCGACGGGTCGGTCAGCCATGCCGTGGGCGTGTTCTTCAACGTTGACGAAGGTCAGCGGCAAAAGGAAATTGCGCGCGTGCTCGACTCGTACTGGGGGTAGCGGAAGTTTTTCGAGCGTGGATGTAACGGCGCTGTGGGCTTGAGCCTGCGGCCCCTTTTTTGCTTGCGGTGACTGTGCGGTGCGTTTGCGAGGCGGTGGGCTGGCTGGGCATGGCGCTGGTTTTGCCGTCTGTTTCGTTCCGCGCCGGAAAGAGATGGCATGCAAAAGCGTTCATTTGTTCGCTTTTCGAGCGAAACCCGCGCATTCGCTGGTATACTGATTCGCTATGAAACTAGCTCACGTCATCTTGGACATACCTACGCAGGCGCTTGACGCGCCTTATACCTACGCGGTTCCCGAAGAGGGGCTGTTCGCCGCCGCATGCGAAGGAGCGGGCGACGAAGAGGGTGCCGATGCGCAGTGCGACTACGCCGTGGCCGTTGGCGCGGCCGTGCTGGTGCCGTTCGGTCACCGGCGGGCCATCGGGTTCGTGGTGGACATTCGCGAATACGGCCAGCCGGGCGGGCCTGATTGGCCGGCTGAGGTGGACCCGGCGAAGCTCAAGGCCATCGTGCGCGCCGTCAGCCGACCGTATTTCGACGAGGAAGGCGCCGCGTGCGCGCAGTGGCTTTCCGAGCGCTACATCGCGCCGCTTTCCGCGTGCGTGCGCCTGTTCACGCCGCCCGGCGGCGTGGCGCGCATGGTGCGCGGCCGCGATGGTCGCTGGCGGCTTGAACAGCCTGCCGTGGGCGAGGTGGACGATCGCTGGGTGGTGCCGGGGCCGGCGCTGGCCGCGTTTTCGCCGCGCAAGAACGCGGTGAAGCAGGCGCAGGTGGTCGAGGCGTTGCGCGGCGGCGAGCTGCGCGTGGCCGAGCTGGCGGCCCAGTTTGGAGCGGTGTCGTCGGTACTCAAGGCACTTGAGGCCAAAGACGTGGTGCGCGTGGTGCGCCGCCGCCGCATGCGCGGCGTGCAGGGCGCGGCTTCAGGGCCGGTAACCGATTGCAACCGGCAGCACGTCCCTTCGACCAAGCCCGCGCTTACGGCAGGCCAGGCTGCGGCGCTTTCCGCTATCGAGCGCGCGTGCGATGCCGGCTGCGGGCGCGTGGTGCTGGTGGACGGCGTTACGGGCTCGGGCAAAACCGAGGTGTACCTGCAGGCTATCGAGCGCGTGCTAGCGCAGGGGCGCACGGCGTGCGTTTTGGTGCCTGAGATTTCGCTGACGCCGCAGACGGTGGGGCGCTTCCGCGGACGCTTCGGCGACACGGTGGCCGTCATGCATTCGCGCATGTCGGCCGGCGAGCGCTTCGACCAGTGGGATTTCATCCGCTCGGGCGCGGCCCGCGTGGTGGTGGGCGCGCGCAGCGCCCTGTTCACGCCGCTTGCCAACATCGGGCTCATCGTCATCGACGAGGAGCACGAGGGCAGCTACAAGCAAGACAGCGCGCCGCGCTACCATGCGCGCGACGTGGCCGTGTGGATGGCCCGTCGCAGCGGGGCGGCCGTGGTGCTCGGCAGCGCCACGCCTTCCATCGAGTCGCTGTACCAGTGCGCGAAAAACCCGCTGTGGGAGCAGGTGCTTTTGCCCGAGCGCGCCAACGGCCGGCCTATGCCCGAGGTGCGCGTGGTGGACATGGCGCGCGAGTTCGCCGAAGGGTCGCGCTCCATGTTCTCGGCGGCGCTTGCGCGTGGGCTGCAGGAAGAGCTTTCGGCCGGGCGCAAAGCGGTGCTGCTGCTCAACCAGCGCGGGTTCGCGAAGTTTCTGCTGTGCCGCGAATGCGGGTTCGTGCCGAAGTGCCCGCACTGCGAAACATCGCTGACCTACCACGAGCGCGGCAACTTCCTTATCTGCCACCATTGCGGGTTCCGCCAGGCTACGCCGCCGGTGTGCCCGAAGTGCAAAAGCCCCTATCTGAAAAAGTTCGGCGCGGGAACGCAGCGCGTGGAAGACGAGCTGCGCGTGGTGCTTGACGGTATGGAGGGCGTGGGGCTGGATGTGCCCATCATCCGCATGGACGCCGACACCACCAGCGGCAAAGGCGCGCACCAGCGCCTGCTCGAGCAGTTCGCCGCTGCCGACGCCGCCGTGCTGTTAGGTACGCAGATGATTGCGAAGGGCCTTGACTTCGACGACGTCACGCTCGTGGGCGTCATCAACGCCGACACGCAGCTGCAGCTGCCCGACTACCGCGCGCACGAGCGCACGTTTGACCTTATCGAGCAGGTGGCCGGCCGTGCCGGGCGCGCCGAGCTGCCCGGCCGCGTGCTCGTGCAAACCTACGAGTCGGACGCCGCTCCTATCCGCGCGGCGGCGCGTTACGACCGCGCGCTGTTTCTGCGCGACGAGCTGCCGAAGCGTCGCTTGCTGGGATATCCGCCCTACGTGCGCATGGCCAACGTGCTGGTGTGGGGCGCCCACGAGCCCGACGTGCAGGCGCTTGCGAAGGAAATCCAACGCGACCTGGACAAAGCCGTGCACAGCTACGGCGGGCAGGATTGGGTTGTGCTGCCTGCCACGCCGTGCGTTCTGGCGAAGCTGCGCAACACGTACCGCTGGCATGTGGTGCTGAAGTGCCCCGCCGACGCCGACATCTCGCGCGCGCTGCTGCCGTACTTCAGACGCCGCAAGCCCGACAAATGGGTGAACGTGGCGGTGGACGTGGACCCCGACGACTTGCTGTAAGCGTGCGGCGGCCTGCGGGCGCGGCGCATTGCCGGCAGCGGCGTCTCGCGTTGGCGGCGCTGCTTGGTGCCGTGGCTTTCCGGGGCGGGCGTTCCGCGCTTGCGGCGTTGCGCTCGTCGCTTGGCGCCACGGCGAAGGGCGTTCTTGCGTCGTTGCGTTCGTTGCCGTGGCAGGCGGCGTTCGCGCGAGGCTTTCGCGTGCTGCGCCGACGCCGACACTTCGGGTTCGCATGAACTTTTCCCTGTTCGTCCCTTTATCAAACGGGGAAATTATGCTATCTTAATTTGATGCATCTTTGCGCCCTTTTTGCGGAACGTAAAAGGGCGCTATTTATCCTGTCGAAAGGAAGAACACGTGGCTCAAGCTTCGAAGAACCAAGCAACTGCTTCCAAAGCGAAGAAAACCGCAAAAGCTGCCGCAAAGGCCGCGCCGGTCGTTGAGGAAGAAGTGCTGGAGGACGAGGACGTGCTTGACGCGGACGACGTCGAGCCCGATATGAGCAGCACCGAGGTTGCCTCTGACGACAAGCCCGAATCGAACATCAACGAGGACGGCGAGGAAGAGGACCTGCTCGAAGGCATTCCCGAGGAAGAGCTCAAAGCTGCTTCCGACGTGTCGCTGCCGAAGGTGCGCGCGAAAAAGACGCGCAGCTCGGTTCGCAAGCGCAACGAAGCCGCCAACGTCACCATGCTTACGGGCGACCCGGTGCGCATGTACCTGAAGGAAATCGGCAAGGTTCCGCTGCTTACCGCCGCCGAGGAAATCGACCTGGCCATGAAGATCGAGGCCGGCGTTGCCGCTACGGCCGAGCTTGACAAGGCCGAAGAGGAAGGCCGCGAGCTCGATCGCCGCGAAAAGCGCCGCCTGGGCCGCGTTGAGCAGGTGGGCCTTGACGCCAAGCAGCAGCTTATCGAGGCGAACCTGCGTCTGGTCGTATCCATCGCCAAGCGCTACGTTGGCCGCGGCATGCTGTTTTTGGACCTTATCCAGGAAGGCAACCTGGGCCTGATCCGCGCCGTCGAGAAGTTCGACTACACGAAGGGCTTCAAGTTCTCCACGTACGCCACGTGGTGGATTCGCCAGGCCATCACGCGCGCCATCGCCGACCAGGCGCGCACCATCCGCATCCCGGTGCACATGGTGGAAACCATCAACAAGCTCGTGCGTATCCAGCGCCAGCTGCTACAGGAGCTTGGTCGCGAACCAACGCCCGAGGAAATCGGCAAGGAGATGGGCCTGCCCGCCGAGCGCGTGCGCGAAATCCAGAAGATCAGCCAAGAGCCGGTTTCGCTGGAAACGCCTATCGGCGAGGAAGAGGATTCCCAGCTCGGTGACTTCATCGAGGACGACGCCGCCGTTGTGCCCCCCGACGCCGCCAGCTTCAGCATGTTGCAAGAGCAGCTATCGAAGGTGCTTGACGGCCTGGCCGAGCGCGAACGCAAGGTCATCAGCCTGCGCTTCGGCCTGGAAGACGGCCACCCGCGCACGCTTGAAGAGGTCGGGCGCGAGTTCGGCGTCACGCGCGAGCGCATTCGCCAGATCGAAAGCAAAACGCTTGCGAAGCTGCGCCATCCTTCCCGCAGCTCGAAGCTGAAGGATTACCTGGAAGATTAAATGGAAACGCGGGTCGCTTACGGCTCGCGTTTCTTTTCGGTTGAGGGCCGCGCGCCCGAATATTCGACGCCTCAAGAAAGACTTCGAAATGACAAGCACGAATGAACGAGTTGAATACGAGCTGTTCGCCAGCTGCCTGGCGGGCTTCGAGCAGTTTTTGGCTGCCGAGCTTAAACACCTGCGCGCCCGCCGCATCCGCCCGCTGCACGGCGGCGTGTCGTTTTACGGCACGGCCGCGGTGGCGCAGCGCGTGTGCCTGTGGTCGCGTTTGGCCTCGCGCATCACGCTGGTGGTGCGGCGCGTGAACGCCGGCGACGCCAGCCTGCTGTACGAGGGCATCCGCCGCATCCCGTGGCACGAGGTCATCGCTCCGGGCGCCAGCATCGCCGTGCATGCGCACGGCATGAACGACGAGCTGCGCAACACCCACTTCACGGAGCTGAAGGTCAAAGACGGCATTTGCGACGCGCTGCGCGAGCGCACGGGGGCGCGCCCGAACGTGGACAGCGCCGATCCCGATGCCAGCATCGACGTGCGCGTGCGTGAAAACCGCGCCACCATCTCGCTGGACCTGTCGGGCGAATCGCTGTACGCGCGCGCTTACTTGGAGCCCGATGCGGGCCAGGACGCGCCGCTTGAGTGCGCGCTGTCCGCCGGCGCGCTTGCCATGGCGCAGTGGGACGAGTCGTGCAAGACGGCGGCGCTGGTGGACCCGGCGTGCGGCGACGGCTCGCTGGTGGTGGAAGCTGCCGGCATGGCCTGCGACATGGCGCCGGGCCTGGCGCGCAGCCGCTGGGGCTTTGAAGGCTGGGCGGCGTTTGACGAGGACGCGTGGGAGCGCTTTCTCGACGAGGCCGACGAGCGTTTCGAGGAAGGCCTGGAGTCGGTGGGCGGCGCTGGCACGGCCAGCGCTTCGGCGTCCGACCGCCCCGACCTGGAGCGCGTGCGCTTCGTGGGCGCTTGCACGTCAAGCCCGGCCATCGCGCGCGCCCGCACGCGCGCTAAGCGCGCGGGGTTGCGACAGGTGGTCAGCATCGAAGCCGGCGACGCGCACGTGGTGGCGGACATGACCGGGCGTGCCTGCGGCGTGGCCGTGCGCCTTTCCGCAGGTAAAACGGCTGCCGAGGACGCGCAGTGCCCGTGCTTGGTTGCCAGCAACATGCCGGCGGGCGACCGCATCCAGTCCGAGGCGCGCGCCCAGGCGGAGGCCGCCGCGTTCGTGAAGGCCGCGCAGGCGGCACCGGCGGACAGCATGTACGTGGTGGTGGGCGGCCAGGGCGTGCAGGGCCGCTTCGGCGTCGATGCGGCCGACACGCTGCGCTTTGGGCGCGGGCGCGTGGAGGTGTCGGCGCAGCTGTTCATGCGCGCGCCTGCCGAAATGGCCACGGCCGTCATCCCCGACAGCGCTGGCGGCGCCGAGCACACTGTCGAGGTGTTCGAGGAAACGTCGCAGCAGTTTGCCGACCGCCTGCGCAAGGTGGCAAAAGAGCGCCGCAAGTGGGCGCGCCGCGAGGGCATCACGTGCTATCGCGTGTACGATGCCGACCTGCCCGATTACGCGGCTGCTATCGACATCTATACGGGTGCCGGCCAGGCCGAGGGCAATACGTATCTGCACATAGCCGAATACGCGCCGCCGCGCTCCATCGACGAGGACAAGGCGCGCCGCCGCTTCGACGACATCCTGACGGTGGCGCCGGTGGTGCTTGGCGTGCGCCCCGACCACGTGTTCTCGAAGGTGCGTTGCCGCGACAAGGGCGGCGGGCAGTACCAGGGCGCGGGCAAGCGCAACTACGTCACGCACGTCGATGAGGCGGGCTGCCTGCTTGAAGTGGACCTGGCGGGCTACCTGGACACGGGGCTGTTTTTGGACCATCGCGACACGCGCGCTATGGTGCGCTCCATGGCCGATGGCAAACGCTTTCTCAACCTGTTTGCCTACACGGGCTCGGCCACGGTGCAGGCGGCGGCCGGCGGGGCGGTGGAAACCGTCACGGTGGACCTGTCGCAAACCTACCTTGAGTGGGCGCAGCGCAACATGGAGCAGAACGGCTTTACCGGTCCCGAGCACATGTTCGAGCGCGGCGACGTGATGAACTGGATCACGCAGTGCCGCCGCAACCCGCGTCGCTTCGACCTCATCTTCGTTGACCCGCCCACGTTCAGCAACTCGAAGGCCATGGGCAAGCGCACGTGGGACGTGCAGCGCGACCACGTGGAGCTTCTGGTGGGCGTGTCGCGCCTTCTGACGAAGGGCGGCATCGCGGTGTTCAGCTGTAACCTGCGCTCGTTCAAGCCCGACTTCGAGCAGCTGGAGAAGTACGGCGTGGAACTTGAGGACATCACGGCCCAAACCATCCCGCACGACTTCGAACGCAACCCGCGCATCCACAAGTGCTACCTGGTGCGCCACGTGAAGTAGCGCACAGCAAGCTTCGTACAGCAGCTCATGAGGGCATGAAAAGGGCCCGTCCGAATGCATTTCGCAGCTTTCGGACGGGCCCTGTGGTTTTTCTGCAACGCAATATACTAGGTGCAAATCGCGTCAAAAGGCAAGGTTCCTTCATATGCTTAGCTCGTGAAGGAACCCAGCCTTTTGACGTTGCCTATGCTCATGCGTGAACGGCGGTCGTTTTCGACGTTGGCTACGCGGCGGTTTGTTCGTGCTCGGCACCGATAGCGGGGCGGGCGCCGCCCATGATGCGCACGAAGAAGTTCACCACGAAGCCGGTGATGACGGCCGCGGCCACCGTGCCTTCGCGCACGCCCACCAGCGTGCCCATGGTGGAAAACGACACGACGCAGGCGATGATGACGCAGCTGATGTCGAAGCCCACCTTCGTGTGACCGAAGTTCCAGCCGGTTTTGCTGGTGATGGCGGCAACCAGCGCTTCGCCGCAGTTCATGGCCACGTTGGCCACCACGGTGCACGACACGCCTAGCGCCAGCGTCGCGATGCCCACGGCCAGCGTGATCAGCGATAGCGCGTAGTTCGCGGGGACAAGCCAAGAAAGCACGCCGTTGAACGCGTCGATGCTTAAGCTGAACAGTACGGAGATGGGAATCTGCAGCAGCGCAAGTGCCTTGAAGTGCCGGCGCAGGATGACCACTTGCCCTAGCAGCAGGGCGATATTCCAGAAGAACATGAACACGCCGTAGGAAACGCTGGGGAAGGCCACGCTCAGCACGTACCCCGTCGATGAGATGGGGGTGTTGCCGGTTGCCGATTTCGTCACGATCACGATTCCTGCCGCCATCACCACGATGCCGATGGCCAGCAGGCACCAACGTCCTACCATGTGCTTCATGCGTCTTCTTTCTATGAGAGGGTGGAGGGTTTTGCGCCGCGTCATGAATGGTCGCACACAAACCCCGCTACGATTGTAGGCATTCAGGCATATGGCCGCAACAAAACTTTTTTAAAAAAGTTAAAATTGGGGGTTGCGCGGTAGGGTAGGTTCCTCTAATATGTATCGAGCGCGCTACGGAGCACGCAATTCGGTCGCTTGGCTCAGCGGGAGAGCATCGCCTTCACACGGCGGGGGTCACAGGTTCAAATCCTGTAGCGACCACCACGAATGACAAGGCCGGAATCAAGTGGTTCCGGCCTTTTTCTTTCAATGGTGTTCCAATTGGTGAAGGCGCCAAGTGCGGTGCCGGACGTTTGCAGTGCGCCGCGTTTTTAAGTTTGCGTTTTTTCGCGTGCGTGCACGCCTGCAAGCTTTTGCGCGAACATGCTACGGGCCTGTAGCTCAACGGTGGAGCAGGGGACTCATAATCCTTTGGTTCTCGGTTCGAATCCGGGCGGGCCCACCAAAACAAACAAGGACCGGAGATAACCTCTCCGGTCCTTTTCGATTTAGTACCCCAGATCCTCGGCGATTAGGATCACTTTAATCCGGCCGGTGTGGCGGTTGTGGCGCGTTACCACGATGTTGCAGCACATGCAGCCGTCCTCGTGGCAGTTGCCGCACACGCCCGTGCGCTCGCACGGCGTGCCGGTGTGCAGGCGCGCGGCGTTCGGCGGGCAGGCCATCGTGTGGATGCGCTTGATGCCGGCGTCCACGTCCTCCACCACCTTGTTCATGCCTGCCAGCACGTACACCTCGCGCGGGCCGTACAGCAAGCACGCCAGGCGGTTGGAGTTGCCGTCGATGTTCACCAGCTCGCCCTTGCGCGTGATGGCATTCGTGCTCATGAAGAAGCAGTCGCTGGCGAAATGCTGCCGGTAGATCTGCTCCGCCTCTTCGGGCGTTTTCGTCACGGAGCGGTCTATCATGCGGTAGTTGCCGGCTTCCAGCATGGCCTTCACGCCTGTTTGCGCGAACGTGGCCGTGCCGCCCCATGCGATCGATGCGCCCTCGGGTACCAGCTTGCGCACCAGTTCCACGGCGTCGGCCGATGTCTCGCAGAAATAGCCTTCCATGCCGTGGCGTTCTAGCTGGTTGATGATGGTCTTCGCCGTTTGGGCGAACGCTTCGGTGCGCGGATCTGCCATGGGTTGCTCCTTAAGTTCTCGTCTTTGCGGGCGCCTGTGGCCCTGCTGCACCTTATTGTGCCACGATTGCCGAGAACTGGCCGCTGTCCACACGGCACCTTCGTCAACCTTTCTTGCGAATGGGGCGCAGGGTGGATGCTGGTCGGGCAATCCGGCGTTAGCTGCGAGTGCACCGGCAGCACCTGCGCGGCCTGCTTCGGTTGGCGAAATAAGGTTCGGACGGGAAAGTCCTATCGGCCGATGTGCCCCAGGTAGCGTGTTTGCCTAGCGCCCGCGTGCCCTTCTTCGCTGTTTTGCGCTGGCGGTTGGGCGCGGGCGGCGGGGAAACGGTTATACTAGTCGAACGACTGAAATCCGCCAACATATGATTGTGAGGCATTATGAGCGGCGATAGCTTTGAAACCAGCAAGAAGCGCAGCGACGAAATCCGCGCTGACTTGGCTGTGAACCCGGGCAAGTACTGCATGCTGACGGGCGACCGTCCCACGGGCAGGCTGCACCTTGGCCATTACTTCGGCACCATCCGCGAGCGCGTCGCGCTGCAGAACCTTGGCATCACCACGCGCATCGTTATCGCGGACTACCAGGTCATCACCGACCGCGACACCACGGCAAACATCCAGGACAACGTGTACAACATGGTCATCGACTACCTGGCCTGCGGTATCGACCCGGAAAAGACCATCATCTTCACGCACTCCCATGTGCCGGCCTTGAACCAGCTTATGCTGCCGTTTTTGTCGCTGTGCACCGAAGCCGAGCTTGAGCGCAATCCCACGGTGAAGTCCGAGCAGGAGGCGTCGGGCCATGCGCTCACGGGCCTGCTGCTGACGTATCCCGTGCACCAGGCGTGCGACATCCTGTTCTGCAAGGGCAACATCGTGCCGGTGGGCAAAGACCAGCTGCCGCACATCGAGCAAACGCGCCAGATCGCGCGCCGCTTCAACGAGCGCTACGGTCGCGTGTTCCCCGAGCCCGACGGCCTGCTTACCGATGCCGTGCTTATCCCTGGCCTTGACGGCCGCAAGATGTCGAAGAGCTACGGCAACGCCATCAGCCTGTCGGCCACGGCCGAGGAAACGGCGAAGCTCATCAAGAAGTCGCAGACCGACTCCGAGCGCTTCATCACGTTCGATCCCGACAACCGCCCCGGCGTGTCGGCGCTTATCACCACGGCGTCGCTGTGCACCGGTCGCGGCGAGGTGGAAATTGCCGAGGAGATTGGCAACGGTGGCTCGGGCACGCTGAAGAAGTACGTCACCGAAAGCGTGAACGAGTTTTTGGCCCCCATCCGCGAGCGCCGCTGCGAGCTGCTCAAGGATATGGACTACGTGAAGGACGTGCTGCACGAAGGCAATCGCCAAGCGAACGAGATTGCCAACGAAACGCTCGCTCAAGTCCGCGAAGCCATGGGCATGGTGTATTAGGGTTTCAGGCCTGCGGCCGATGAAACAACATGCATTGACAGATATACAGAAAGCCGCCTCATCGGGCG